>JABDLO010000282.1 GCA_013002995.1 Saprospiraceae bacterium
TGGCAATTGTTATGGCAACGTTCAGTTTTGTTACTTCTCAGAAGACGTCCAATTCTTTGGATACTTTTCCATACAACATTTACCCTGAAGTCAATAGCCAGAAACCTGACCTCTTCTCACCCGGAATCTTACCAGATGGAAACGAATATGTTGTTGCCATAACCCATGATCAACAATATGCCATCATACCGGTCACGCTTACTATATAACGGAGGCATCTGCCAGCAACTGATCATAGACTCTAAGGACTTTCCACATTTAGCTGAGACAGGCCTGCATTCGGATAAGCATTTAGAATCCATCCGTACCATTACAGGAAGATCATTGGAAGAGATCACGCGACTTGGGTGTCCAGGAGGGTTATCCCAGGCAGGATTTATGGCAGAAGATGAAGATATTAAATCAGTACTCATAGGCGATAATCAACTGGTCAGGAAACTTGGGCTCACCCATCCTCAACTCGCAAAACCTTTATTTCAAGTATTAAATATGATGGATGCCGACCTGCAATTAAATCGATGGAACATGGCTCAACATCAATGGGAGAACATCCAGGGCTTCTTTTACAACAATCAGTTGGTTCATATAACAGCAGAAGATACCAAAGGAGGCCAAAAATCAATATTCGATGATGGCATTAAAGGTGGATTTTACATCAGGATATGGAGACCATTAGATGATACAGAATTGAAGTATTTAAAAACCCGGTATGAGTATCTTTCAGATTCAGAAATTAAGGAGATGATAGATCAGCTTTCCATCATCAACATCGGAGAAATACAGCCGCAATACATCATGAGGTACGGATTTTATGAAGGTCATACCTATTGGAGAGCTGATCCGGTGGCAATATCATTCATATTTGGGATGAAGCATATCGAAGAGCTGGATGTTGCATTGGGCAATGACCTTTACCATATACTTACAGCACATTACACAAATTGACCTGTCAAATTTCATAACACTCTAGACAAACTTAAAATCTATAAGACCTCGAAATATAAGTTCCATGATGATTAATCAAGGTTGTTGACGGATTTCTGATCTCTGATTCCAGGGGAGTAAGGGCTGCCAATATTCGATTCAATAAAAAGTGATTTAAGTTGAAATCCTTAGCTTTAGTGGATGTCTTCAACTCGATTCTTACACAGACACAGTTTGCATAACACTGCATTTTGGATAATAGTAATAGGATTTACTCTAATTACATATGGCTGCAAAATTGAAAAAGAGATTTACCATACCAATATCATACTCATCAACATAGACGATCTGGGCTGGAAAGATGTTGGATTCATGGGTTCAGAATACTATGAGACGCCTCACATAGATCATCTTGCAAGCAAAGGCATGATATTCAACCAGGCCTATGCCGCCGCAGCCAATTGTGCCCCAAGCCGGGCGAGCATGATGACCGGGTTATGGCCCACAAGACATGGAATTTATACCGTTGGGAATTCTGAAAGAGGAGCAGCAGAACACCGTCGGTTGATTCCTGTGAAGAATACAACTACCCTACCAGATTCATTTCTTACCATTCCTGAATACCTGCTCCAGAAAGGATATGCAACCTGTCACTCCGGAAAATGGCACCTCAGTGATGATCCAGGAGATTATGGCTTCCAGGTCAATATCGGTGGAGGACATAATGGCCATCCCCGCAGTTATTACCCACCATATAAAAATGTATCTCTTGAAGGTGAAAACAACGAACACCTCACTGATCTGATCACTAAAAAAACTACCACATTCATTGATACAGTGAGTCAACCCTTCTTCCTGAATTTCTCACTGTATTCCGTACATACTCCCATACAACCCATTGACTCTCTTTTACCAAAGTATAAATCAAAATCACCATCACAAGGTCAAAACAATCCTGCCTATGCCACTATGATAGAGAACATGGATAAAAACATTGGTATAATCATGTCAAGCCTGGAAGAAAGAGCATTATTAGATAACACGCTTATCATATTTACTTCAGACAATGGTGGATTATATGGAATAACTGAGCAACCCCCACTCAGAGCTGGAAAAGGAAGCTATTATGAAGGAGGAATAAGAATTTCTTTTGCGTTAATATGGCCAGGAAAGGTAAAGGAAAATACAACCAGTGACATCCCCATTACACATCTTGATATCTTTCCTACCATCCTAGAGCTATTTGATGAAAATCAAAACCTCGATGGCAACAGTTTGCTTGGACTCATTTCTGATACGGAGGTAACACAAGGCCGCTCACTGTATTGGCATTTCCCTGTCTATCTACAAGCATATAATAAGTCTTACAATGAAAACCGGGACTCATTGTTTCGGACTCGTCCGGGCTCAGTCGTGCGTCAGGGTAACTGGAAATTGCATTATTACTTTGAAGACGAAGGAGTCGAATTGTACAACCTTTCTGATGACATTGGAGAACGAAACAATTTATCAAAGAGAAATGAAGCTCGGGTTGACATGCTATTGAATGATCTACAATCCTGGTGGAAAGAAACCAATGCTCCAACCATCATGGAGAAAAATCCGGCATTTAACGAGTAACTACGATGATCTACTTTTGAAATAATTGATGATGACCATAGTTATTAAAACCGCGGTGCACATCATGGATATCCACACTATTAAATTCCCGATAAATGAGAAAATTGTGCTACATCCGTTGATAGGCACATAGGCATTGATGATTCTTACTTCCTTATCAAAGGCTTCTACCCTTGACAATGCCCTGCCATAAGGATCAAAGATTACCGATTGGCCGGATCCCGTAGGTCTAACAATTGAGACCCCATTCTCAACCGCTCTGAATACGGAATTATCGCCATGATACGGTGATATACCCAACCAATCATTAGCAGGAAGCAATAAGATGTCGGCTCCTGATGCCTGAGCCATCAACGGTGGAAAATCAGCGTCATAACATATGGCCTGGGTCAAAATCCCATAGTCTGTCTCGACCTTGGCAATGATGCCATCACCCGGTAAAGAAGAGTCCATGAAAGGGACAGGCTTCGCTTTCTCATAGTTATCCAGAACCTTACCTTCAGGAGAAATTAAAATTGCTTTGTTTTCGTACATAGGTCCACTTTCATTATAGGGCAGAAATACTCCCATTGATATGGATAAGAATACTTCCTTTTCCACTGCCAGTTCCTGGGCCTTCAATATAAATCCTGATTCATCTTTTTGAAGAATGGGTAGATTGGTCTCAGACCAAACAATGATCCTGGATCCGGCATCAGCTTCATTTGCTGATAAGGACAGTAATTGATCTCCAAAATCCTTGAGAGCGAGGTTGGTTTGTTCATACTTTTCATTTTCAGGATCCTTAAGATATTCAGGTATTGCAGCCAATATTTTACCCATTTCGGGTGAATTGGCATTGTGTACATTGATTTCAATTTCTTCACCATATACATTCTGATACACCGCTTCCCAAATACTGAATTCTTCAACAGCAATCCCGGCCACTTTTACTGTATCTTTTATTTCACTTGTGGTATTGATTCTAATGGCTCCAAATAATAAGATCATCAAAATGGTAATCAGCCAGGGTTTATAATTGAGTGGTGAATCTTCCTCTGATAACATCCATCCGACCAGGGTGCTCGCCGTCCAGTACATGATGAATGAAATGCCATAAACACCTGCAACAGAAGCCCACTGTATCATTTCAACAAAATGGGTCTGGGTACTTGCAAGGATTCCAATAGAACTGAAAATAGTAGACATCATATACTCCAAAGAAACTGCAACAGCTGGAAATAATATCGAAGCCAATAAAGGACTCAATCTTCTATGCATAAACCTATCGATCAGGTAAGGAACCATTTCAGGAAATGCAGCAATTGGAGCTGAGATGATGATGGCTACGATAGGAAGCGGCGAAGTAAAGAGTCCTCCAATTACAGAGATGATCATCATAAATAAGACCGCCCATAGGTAACCTTTCAGTGGATGAGAAGAACGAGTGAAATAAAGGATTCCAATAGGAATCAACCATCCTGTTAGATCGATTCTGAATACAGGTCCGCTAAGCAAATAGCAAAGGATCCCAATTGTTAAAAAAATCCATTTAGTCTTTGAACTTTTGAAATGAAGCATTCTCCTTTTTTCCTACAAGAATAGGTAGGGATGCCATTAAAATCGACCGAATACGCGATCTCGGACTATTTTTCAGGCGAAGATTTTCGATATTCTGTTGGTGTCATACCGACATGCTTCTTAAAAGCATGGTTGAAGGATGACTTAGAATTGAATCCTGATTGATATAAGACTTCCAGGATGGTCATTTTGGAATCTCCATTTCTGATTTGTGATTTTGCAACTTCTATTCTATGAAAATTCACAAAGTCATGGAATGACATTTTCAGTTTCTCATTAATAACTTGTGAAACATCACGTCGATTCAGGTTTAAATTTGACGCAAGTTGATTAAGTGACAATTCTGGATCCAAGAATAGTTTTTCTCTTTCCATAATATCAGAAATTGCAAGTTTTATGGTTGACTTTTCCTGTTCTGATAGTTTGGAAGAAGTGTATTTTTTATTGGATTGATCTACACTTGCCCTGCTGAATATATCCGGCTCTTTCATTCCCTTAATTACAATCTTATTGATGACATAAAAGACAAGAATGATAAAAGCTATGAGCATTATCTCTGAATAGCCTTTCAACGAAGTGTATGGGACCATACTCAAGGCAAATGAAACAATGATGATGGCCATAAAAGATCGGAACAAAAACTTAAGCCAATCGATATTCAATGTAATCAGATTGGAATACTCTTCTTTGGCAACCTGATTGTACATTTTCATTTCTCGTGCTGAAAGTAATGCGTAAACCAGCATATGGATATAAAAAGGAACAACCGTCATGGCCTGAGGAACACTTAGTTTAAACTCTGATAATTGAGTAACAGCTTCAACCTGGATCTCAGGTGGAGTTATGATATAATAATATAAGACGATAACAGCAAAAATTGCGAATGGTAAGAAGTGTAATAGATGTCGGCTGGTGAATTTAAAGTCTTTGTATAAGATCGATCGGGCATAAAAGTAAATTAGTGGACCAAAAGAAAGAATCAAAGCAAGATCCATCAGTGACAGCAGTCCTGCGATAGAAAACATTTGCTGCATATGCAGGAACATATCAACCAGGTTAATTCCAATTGCGATAAAAAACAATCCCAACAACCAATTAGATATACGCTTTCCCTTCCCATGGGTTACCAAGAAAATACCCATGAACAAGAATTGAAAAATTATGATCAGCAACAATGCTGAATTCAGGTCTATTTTCATTCGCTATATATCATTAAGACAATTTGACGTACGAATATGTAAATTATAAATATCTTCATTAAAATGGTTTGCACTTCTACACATAACATAATTTATTATCAATGAGTACTATTCAAGACAAGATGTTCCATGAGCTAAAGAGTAAAGAAATATTTAAGCAAGCCAGCGATTATGCACATCAGTATCTAAGCGAAGTTTTTAACCGGAATGTTTATCCACTTACACCGGATTTAGAAAAACTATCCGTATTCGATGAGCAACTTCCTCATGAATCCAAGCTGGCCGAAGATGTCCTTAAACAATTGAATGATTACGGTAGTCCCGCAACGACAGCTACTCTTGGGGCTCGGTATTTTGGGTTTGTGACAGGAAGTGTTGTTCCTGTTGGATTAGCTGCTAAAAATTTGGCCACCTACTGGGATCAGGTTTCAGCTTTAAATGTACTATCCCCTATTGCGAGTAAACTAGAAACTGTTGTAGAGCAATGGCTGGTTGATCTTTTTGAATTACCGGAGGATACTGCAGCCGGATTTGTAAGTGGTACTTCAACTGCCAACCTCTGTGGGCTTGCAGCAGCAAGATATCGAATCCTCCAAAGGAATAACTGGGACATCAATAAAAAGGGATTGAGAAATGCTCCCAGGATCAGAGTTGTAACTGGAGCTCATGCCCACTCGACCGTTTTAAAAGCCATTGGAATTTTAGGATTAGGACACGATAATATTGAATGGGTGGACGTTGATGATCAGGGAAGAATAAAAGTTGAGGACATTCCATCACTTGATGAAAACACCATTCTCATTCTCCAGGCAGGAAATGTAAACAGTGGAGCATTTGATGACTTTGAGCACATATGTCGTAAAGCGAGGAAAAGCAATGCCTGGATTCACATCGACGGAGCATTTGGATTGTGGGCAGGTGCTGTTGAAAAACTAAGGCATCTCACCCAAGGCATGAAATTAGCAACATCCTGGGCTGTAGATGGACACAAGACACTTAATACCCCTTATGATTGCGGCATTACACTTTGTGCTGACAAAGAGGCTTTAACGGCTGCTCTGCATATGTCTGGAAGTTATATTATCGAAAGCAAAGAAAGAGACGGGATGTTCTTCACTCCTGAAATGTCAAGAAGGGCAAGGATCATTGAATTATGGGCCATCATGAAATATCTTGGTAAAAAAGGCATTGATGAGATGGTATATGGATTTCACTTAAGGGCTCGCCAATTTGCTTCAGCAATCAGTAAGGTCGATGGTTTTATTGTAGAAAATGATGTGGTATTCAATCAGGTCATTGTACGATGTGAAAATGATGATTTGACTGAAAGGGTGTTGTTTAGAATCCAGGAAATGCGAGAATGCTGGTTGGGAGGATCCGAGTGGTTTGGGAATAAAATCATGAGGGTGAGTATTTGTTCCTGGGCAACAACTGCTGATGATATTACAAGTTCTGTAAATTCCTTCAAAAAAGCTTACCAAATTGAATCGACCGTGCATTAATTGTTCTTAATCATGCAATAAGCTCATCTAACTACCTTATAGCCAAAATGGAACGTGATATCCAGTATACCTGAATATTTCATGAAGAGCATTTCGATTAATTTTCCCCATTTTTGCAATCGATTAATTGGCAGAAGGTTTCTTGAATATATTCATTCTCTTATATCTCAATCAAAAGATCATCTTACATCATCTATTTTCTTGATCTGAATCATTGAAATGTTTTCTTCAATTGACTTAATTAGGACTTTCCAATATCGAGGCTTTTAATGTCGTGACATAAAAGGGATGTCACCTATTGTTCATCCAGCATTAAATTGAAGCCTCATGAAAAAATTATCCTATGTATCTGATTTAAATACTTCATTTTCTGACAACCACAATTCCTATATTTTAAAGTGTCTGCTCATGCTCTTTACCCTGGCCTGGGGTACGGAAATGCTGGGTCAGGATGTCATCATAAAGGACAATGAAGAACAAGTTCTGATGCAATTTAATGATGAGGGCAGTACGGGTTCTATTACTTTTTTTCCTTCTACCATTGCTCCTTTAGATCAAGTAAATAAATTGTACAATTTCGATGGCAATTTGTATTGGGAACGAGTGAAGATCGGCACGGCAAACGAAGCGGCCGGGTGGCTGTTCTCCAGTCCTAATGTTTTCCTCAAAGATAAAACCCATAATGTAGGGATAGGCACCGGATCACCACTGGGAAAATTACATATACTGCAGGAGTCTACGGCATTTGCCTTTCGTGTAGATGATGCAAAAAGCGATTTAACACCATTCATTATTGACGACACTGGAAATGTGGGTGTGGGTACCCTTTCTCCTACACAAAAACTGGAGGTTGTCGGTAAATTTAAATTGGGTGATGATGCTACCACTGAATCCGAAGGGGTAATGCGATTCAACACCACAACCGATGAATTTGAAGGATTCAATGGCACTTCCTGGCTGTCCTTCGGTGGTGGTGGAAAATGGTTATCCAGTGGTAGTGATATTTATTTTAATACTGGTAATGTGGGTGTAGGGTCTGCTTCTCCATTGGCAAAATTTTACGTCATCCAGAAAGGCACGACGGATGCCTTCAGAGTAGATGATGAAGACCCGGATACTACTCCTTTTATCATTAAGGCGGATGGAAAGGTAGGAATTGGGACGGATATACCACTGAGTCAACTCTATGTTGTAGGAGAGGTAGGAATTGAAAGTAACAATGCTCCTATTTTAGGTTTCTATGACAGCAGCATTCTTGGAGCGCCAAGTATTCTAGAAGGTTATCTTACTATTGCCTATGATAAAATGTATTTAGAAAATAAAATGGATGAGGGCATATATTTTGGCACAAACGATCAATCAAGAATGATACTTGACAATTTAGGAAATTTAGGAATTGGTACTTTAACTCCAAATGCTAAAACACATATAATTCAAGAGTCCAATACAATAGATGCATTTCGTGTTGATGATGATTCATCTGATTCCAGCCCATTCATCATTAGTGCATCTGGAAATGTTGGGATAGGGACTGAAATACCTTCTGAAATTTTTGACTTGGTAAAGGAACCATATAACATCAAGATGGCAGAACGGAAATATGATTTTTTTACTAGAGAGACAGATTCAATTGCTCTCGCTGCTTATAACACCGATGTCTATGCTTACTTGGCATATCATTTAAAGGATATTGATAATATATTAGGTGTTGACTTTACAACAAATTATTATTATGGAATTAAAGTCAATTCTGGTACAAGTGGTGACGTTCGTTATGGTATTTACGCCTCAGCACCTACTGAACCTTCTAGTTATGCTGGATTTTTTGATGGTAATACAACAGTTACCGGTGATCTAGATGTTGATGGAACCTTAACCAAAGGTTCAGGTTCATTTAAAATAGATCACCCACTTAATCCAGAAAACAAATACCTCTACCATTCTTTTGTAGAAAGTCCGGATATGATGAATGTATACAATGGAAATACAACTACGGGACCTGATGGATACGCAACGGTTGAATTGCCTTCTTACTTCGAGGCACTCAATAAGGATTTTCGATATCAGTTGACAGTTATAGGGGAATTTGCTCAAGCCATTATCTCTAAAAAAATAGATAATAATCAATTTGAGATCAGGACGGATAAACCCAACATTGAAGTCAGCTGGCAGGTGACCGGTATCCGGAATGATGCATATGCTCAGAAAAACAGGATCCAGGTTGAAGTAGATAAAAAGCCGGAGGATCAGGGTACCTACATACACCCGGAAGCTTTTGGTAAATCAGAAAAGTTGAAAGAAGGATATGAAATGAAGTAAAGCTATCGGTATTGTGGTAATAATATTTCTTATTCTGTCAGCAATTGAGACTTCCTTTTTGTAATTCAATTTGCAGGAGAATAATCATGAGCCTGTATTTTATAAAAAGATAAGTATCCCCTACAACCATCCCCTTGATCATTCCATTTAATAATAAATACGTCACACATGCAGATTAAACTGGAAGAACAGGAAAGCAAAGGGAGGGCCATTGCCACTGATAACAACTCAGCAATAGCTGAAATGACCTTCACCAAAGTAGGTACCAAACAGATCATCATCAACCACACAGAAGTTAATGAATCTGCACAAGGACAAGGCATCGGACGTCAATTATTGGATGTCATTGTAACCTATGCAAGAGATAATCAAAAGAAAATCATTCCCCTCTGCCCCTTTGCCAAAAGTGAATTTGATAAGGATGATTCGATTCATGATGTATTAAAACAACGTCTGTAATGACCTTTTAGACCTTGGATCTTGAATAAAGGCGATCTTTCATTAAATTCTAATTAAATATCGAGTACCCAAGCTGGTTCATCAACTCCATTTGATTGAAGAATAACCTGCTGTTTACAATCTTATCATTTTTAATCTGATACATGACAGAAAATGGCAGGTCAACAGATTTGCCTGTAGGCGGCAATCCCATTAAATTTCCTTTATGAGTGCCTAATACCCTCCCGATGACACATACCTTATCTCCATCAATGATGTAATCCTCAGCAATCAATTCATAACAAGGAAACGGATTTTCAAACGCCATAATGTGTCTAATCAACTCTTCATCAATCATAAATCTTCTTAATACCTCAGGGGTCTTGGGTTTACCGCTGATTGTATTCCAATAGTCTGTAACAAATGTTCTTAAATCAATTGCTATCATCGCTGGTTCTTTTTATGTGGTCCAAGATTAATATCATCCACCTTAAAAAACAATGATACCAGTTACTCTTTCTGATGACAATCAGACATTGAAATGATTTAAAAATAACTGATTCACCTTTTGATTCCTTCATCAACTGTTGGGATGAATTTACCATTTCACCAATCTAAAAATTTGATAAGATAGAAACTAGGTATTCTTAAATTTCATCGTTAACTTGAAAGGTAGTACAAAGTAATGGTATACCGCACTAACTGACTATGGACAACAGGTTGAATCATATCTTTCATCCAAAGACAATTGCTGTTATAGGAGCCTCCAATCGAGTCAACACGATAGGGTATGCATTGATGCACAACCTGGTCGGCAGTAATTATAAGGGTATGGTATTTCCTGTCAATTTGAAAGAGACCAGCATTCAAGGGGTCAAATGTTATCACCGGGTCGGTGATATACCAGAGTCTCTTGACCTTGCAATTATAGCTACTCCGGCTGCATCCGTACCTGATGTCATACAGGAATGTGGAGAAGCAAAGGTAGGTGGTGTGCTTATCATTTCATCAGGGTTTAAGGAAGTAGGGGAACAGGGACAACGCTTGAGTGATATCACCATGGAAATCGCAAGGAAATATAACCTTAGACTTCTTGGACCCAACTGTCTCGGATTCATCAATCCTTCTATAGGCTTGAATGCGAGTTTTGCCGGAAGGATGGCTAAGAAAGGAAAGATTGCATTCATCTCTCAAAGTGGAGCCCTCTGTACCTCCATTCTAGAACGGGCTAAAACCCAGAAAATGGGATTCAGCCATTTTGTATCCATCGGAGATATGTTAGATATAGGTTTCCATGATCTCATTGACTATTTTGGCAGATCAGCCAATACATCCAGCATCCTGATTTATATGGAATCCTTGGCTGATGCACGGAAGTTTATGAGTGCGGCAAGAGCATTTGCCCGTGACAAGCCCATTATTGTTCTTAAAGCAGGAAGAAGTAGAGAAGGAGCCAGAGCCACACTTTCACATACGGGATCCCTTGCAGGGAATGATGCGGTATTCGATGCGGCACTGAAAAGAGCAGGAGTAATACGAGTAGAAACCATCGCTCAATTGTTTAACTGTGCTCAAAGTCTGGCCATACAGAAAAGACCACATGGCAACAGATTGGCCATCATCACCAATGCAGGTGGCCCGGGCATCCTGGCCACTGACCATTTGATTCACCACGGAGGAAAACTCGCTGAATTTTCCCAGGAAACCATTGATGCACTCAACAAGGTATTACCAGAAACCTGGAGTCATAGCAATCCTGTCGACCTTGCAGGGGATGCATGGCCCCATCTATACCGAAAGGCACTGGAGATATGCCTTAAAGATGAAAACACCGATGGCATACTGGTCATTCTTACTCCTCAAGCTTTGGTTCAACCCAAAGACGTGGAAAAGGAATTGATTGAAGTAACGGAAAGACCAGGAAAAACCATTCTTGCCGCCTGGATGGGAGAAGGGGCTGGTTGGTCAGGAAAAACTTTAATGAGAAAAGGAAATGTTCCAGTCTATCATTTTCCAGAAGATGCTGTGGACGTATTTCTCAAGATGTACCAATACACTCGTAATATTGAACTCTTGCAGGAAACACCTTCCAATATTCCGGAAGAATTCACACCCAATACCGCTGCTGCACATCAATTGCTAAACAGTGCTATTGAGGCTGGCAGAAGTCAATTGTCAGAACTGGAAGCCAAAGAGATACTTTCTTTTTATGACATGCCTGTAAGTCAATCCCAATTGGCATTCACGGAAGAAGAGGCAGTTGAGATCGCTGATTCTGTAGGCTTTCCCGTAGTATTAAAAGTTGTGTCTTATGATATCGGACTGAAAACCGACATTGGAGGTGTCAGGCTCAATATTAAAACTCCTGATGAAGTGAGGCTGGCCTATGATCAGATCATTCACTCCATACGACGGCTGAAACCTGAAGCAAGTATCCTGGGGATAAGTGTTGAAAAAATGGTCTTTAAAAGATATGAATTGCTGATCGGTGCCAATAAAGATCCCATCTTTGGTTCTGTCATTGTATTCGGAATGGGTGGCATAGCAGTAGAAGTCTTCAAGGATAGGGCCATTGAATTGCCACCATTGAATATGGCTCTCGCTAAAAGGATCATTGAAGGAACAAAGATCTTTCACCTGTTGAAGGGATATCGCGGAATCCCCCAATCAGATATCAGGGCAGTACAGTTCTTGCTCTACAAATTTGCCTACCTGATTATTGATTGCCCTCAGATCCTCGAGATAGACATCAATCCCTATGTCATAGATGAAAGAGGAGGTATCATCCTAGATGCCTACATCATCCTGGACAATGAATATAAAAGAAAGCCTTTGCGACCTTACCGTCATATGGTGATTTCGCCCTACCCCAAACAATATGAAACCACAATCAGAATGAAGAATGCCCAGCAAGTATTTCTTCGCCCCATTCGCCCGGAAGATGAACCACTAGAGGAAGAACTACTGTCTTCTTTATCAAAGGAAACTCAATATTTTAGGTTTTTTGGCTTTATGCCCAGCATACCAAAAAAATTACTCAAGCGATCTTCTCAGATCGATTATGACAGGGAGATGGCCATTATTGCCATCATAGAAGAAAATGGAAAAAAGAAAATGATCGCTGAAGTACGTTTACTGGCGACTCATGATAATTCTGAAGCGGAGTTTGCGATTGTTATTTCAGATGACTGGCAAGGTATGGGACTGGGAAATAAAATGACTACATACATTTTAGACATTGCCAAAAAGCGAAATATAAAGACGATTAATGCTACCGTGCTGAAAGTGAATAAAGCAATGATTCACATATTCAAAAGCTTGGGATTTACATTCAAATCGATTGACTTTTCTACCTACTCAGCAAGACTTGAATTGTCAAAGTTGGATGGATAAGATTTACGATTCCCAGAGAGTCAGAGGATTAAAAAATGAAATGATGAAAGCAATAGAATTATTAAAAATGACATACCCTGATAACCTTGCCTCAGCACCAATTGGAATAAACTTATTCCACCCAGGAATCAGCTGTTAATTTTGAGACGATATTCCCAACTGCCTCATCAACTCCATGCTATCAAAGAATAACCAGCTCTTAACGATCATGTCGTCCTTGATCTGGTAAATCACTGAAAATGGAAGGTCAATGCTTTTGCCTGTTGGTAGAAAACCCATAAAATCCCCTTTATGAGTCCCTAATGTTCTACCGATAACGCTTACTTTGTCCTTTTCACAGATGTACTCTTCAGCTATTAACTCATAACTTGGAAATGGAGTTTCAAATGCCATAATGTGGCCAATCAGCTCTTCATCTTTCATGAATTGTCTCAATAATTGTGGAGATTTAGGCTTACCACTGATGGTATCCCAATAGTCTTTAATAAATGCTTTTAACTCAATTGCAATCATCATTAATATATTTTGGTGTGGCGATAAAATAATACTGTGAAGGAATGAAAAGCAATGATGATTGTTACTTTATATAATGACAAACCACAATTATAAATATGCATTCTTGAAAATTTTGCTTTAATAAAATCATTGTTGATCTGAATTGATAACTTAGAAGCTTTATTCACTCTGATCTAAATAGAATCATTCATGAAGATACTGGTCATAGGAGGTCACGGAACCATAGGAAAAGTAGTAACAAGGCATTTAATTGAAAAACACGATCTTATTATAGCAGGCCGGAATTCCGGTGATGTCAATATTGATATTGCCGAGATCAATTCCATTAACTCTACATTGGAAAGAATGGAAAATCTTGACGCCATCGTCTGTATTGCGGGAGAAGCAAGATGGGCTCCGTTTAATGATTTATCGGAAGAAGACTACTATATCGGAATCAAGAGTAAGTTGATGGGCCAGGTCAACCTGGTAAGGATCGGTAGTAAACATCTGAACAAAGGTGGATCAATTACATTATCAACAGGTATTCTTGCTGATGATCCGGTACCGATGACGACCAGTGCTGCAATGGTTAATGGAGCACTCCATAGTTTTGTAAAGGCAGTTGACCTGGAGATGGAAAATGATATCAGAGTGAATGTCGTATCTCTGGGCTTAGTAGAAGATGCATATGAAAAGTATAAGGACTATTTCCCCGGGCACAATCCGGTGTCTATGAAAAAGGCGGTCAATGCTTTTGTAAAAGCCATAGAAGGAAAAGGAAGAGGTGAGGTAATTAGGATTTATGAATAACAGGAAGCGAATAAGGATCAATGATCAACTGGTTTTAAGGCCATTAGAAGAAAGGGACCCACTTATTTTCCACAAGGCTTTTTCTGACCAGGGCTGGAACAAGCCAGTTTCGCAATATGAGGATTACTTCAAATTACAATCACAAGGACATAGGGATATCATCGTTGCAGACTGGGAAGGATCATTCGCCGGGTATCTAACCATCAAGTGGAATTCCGATTATCCAGCATTTGCCAAAGATGGAATTCCGGAAATTGTAGATTTCAATGTATTAAAAAAATATCAGCGTCGACACATTGGGTCTGCTTTAATGGATGAAGCTGAAAAGAGAATAAAAAAAGTATCAGCTTATGCCGGAATTGGTGTAGGTGTTACTGAAGATTACGGGGCTGCTCACATACTGTATGTTAAAAGAGGATACTTTCCTGATGGGACCGGGATGAAAAAAAATCATCAATCTCTAAAATATGGAGATCAAGTGGTAATCGATGATGACTTGGCTATTTATATGATGAAGCAAGTATAAAGCTGTGCATTAACTTGAAATATATACAGATAAAAAATCCATTTCCTTATTCATCTGGTATATGATAGAAACATCATTCTGTGAAGCATTATCTTGTTCTTTTTGTAGCCTTAGCCAACTGGACCATAATTCATTTTCATAAAAAAATTGATGCTAGAGAAAATACTCAAGTAGAAATCATTGCCCCGGGCATTATTTCTACTAATATGGCTGAGTACAGTCCTACATTTGATACTAATAGAGGTGAATTGTATTTCATGCGACGCACACCAGGAGTATTTGACTATACCATTTATAAATCTAAAAGGGTTGAATCATCATGGACAGAACCTGAAGTGGTTTCATTTTCAGGAAAATACAGAGATGCAGCTCCATACTTATCACCTGATGGTAATACAATGTATTTTGATTCACGTCGACCTGACAACCGAGTTGGTGAAGCGTCAATAAATCTTTGGTACAGTAATAGAATCGGTGAGGATTGGAATGAACCGCAACTAATAGCTGAAGCTTCGGTAAATAAAGAAAATGAACCTAAGGTTGGTAAGGATGAATTTGGACCGTCTGTGGATGCTCAAGGCAAATTATACTTCTATTCCTTCAGAAGTCCCTTACGTGGAGGAGCCAGATACAGCACAAATATTCCATATAGTTCAATTATGGAGGATGATGCCATTCCTGATCCTTCCTACAATACATTTGTTTCCTATCTATACATTTCGCCTGATGGAAAATTAGCTATAACTGAAGGGAGAGGTAAAACAGGTAGCGATACCGATCTATATTACTCCGTTAAATCAGATGATAACACTTGGTCGCAATCTATGCCTTTAGATAATATAAATACGGTATACAGAGAAGGAGGCCCATACATTTCCCCTGATGGGAAATACCTCTTCTTCACTTCCGACAGACCTGCTAACCAGCCCAATGCAAGTTCTGCCAACTTATATTTAATAGAAACTAAAGACCTGGGTATCAGTTACAATTGATTTTTAAGGAAATCTGGATGCTATATGAATTATTGTCCTGCATCATCAAATGAT
The DNA here is from genome assembly GCA_013002995.1 of Saprospiraceae bacterium. Classification (GTDB taxonomy): domain Bacteria; phylum Bacteroidota; class Bacteroidia; order Chitinophagales; family Saprospiraceae; genus JABDLO01. The sequence continues at coordinate 15,836 of JABDLO010000282.1, forward strand.
ACCCATTACCTCAAAAAATAATTACAGCATGTATACATGTTAATATCAGAGGATAAGATGTGATTAAAATCTGTACCATTTCTGAACTTTAGTAATGCTGAAATCTACATTACTCCTTTCAAGACTATTATTTACAACTGGGTACAGGTTGAAACATTCTGCCAGTAAGCCATCTCTGAATAGTTTTTACACTTTCTTCTTCTGAAGCTCTCTTTCCATCTATCATGAGGTGTCTTTTGAGTTTTTAGTTTATCGTTGTTATTTGCATTTAAAGTGATTTCTACTTTATCTCCCATATGTATTTAATGTGTTAAAAAGTTTAAAAAATAGTATGATACCCCTTATTGCTAAGGTCATCACACATAATAATATTAATCAAATGATTAATTATTGGCTTGCTGATACCTCAATTCGAGGTTAATTTCTTCAGATCCCAGATTTTTATAAAAGCATCAATCAGGATTATCTTCTTTATTATGAAGAGCAAGATCTCCATCTGAATACCGTGTGGCTGGTTGTATTAATTCCTGACCGAACCATTTACCTTGATAATCAGAGTGGACAGCACTGTATGCGAGAATATTCTTAGGTAAATTTCCAATCATTACAGTAACGTTTGCTACTACAGCACCAATAATTTCCTAATTGTAATGGTTTAACGTAGCTTTCTTTATAGAATCCAGTGCAAAAGTAAATATATTTTCTATAGAAACTATTTAATACCAAATTATTTTACTTAATATCTCATGAGAACTTAAATAGACATACCAAATAAAAAAAAGTGATTTTTACAATGCCTGAACGGTGACGTTTATGTTGTATCGTTCTACTAGTCTAGTTGTAAAAATTTTATGCCCCCTGGGCGCAAGTAAATACAGCTTTCCTCTTGATAAAGTGGCCATAGTGCTTAAAAGCTTCCACCTGGTAACCAGGTTTTGTGGCTTTTCAGTCTTTAGAGATATATCTGTGAAATGTTTTCTTCCATCATTTAACCGGAATGAAATATCAGGTTGAACCGTCATATCACTGCTCTTGCTTTTGAATATCTTAGGGTCTTCATAATCTTCGTGAACCGATTTTATTTCTCCTGTTGTTTTACGTGACACCCATTCCAAGGCCTGTTCTAAGTATTGCTGCTTTTCTATATTCATGAATTTAATTAGATGAGTCTACATGAATAACGATGGTTTTTGAATTTTAGTTCGTACAGAAACTATATATTTTTTTATTAAAGCTCTTCATTAGTAATGATAGGAGCGGCATCCAAATCCCCGGCATCCAATAACCGGGTAAGTACTTCGATGTTTCTATCTAAGTCTGCAATCTGTTCCGTTGTAAGCTCCTTCAATCTGATAGAGAACTTTTCCTGGAGTGTAGTTGGAGATTCTGCCAATAATTCTGAACCTTTAGCTGTCAGAATTACATAGGATCCTCTTCGGTCATCTTTTCTGGGCACTTTCACAACCAGATTTTTTTCTTCCAATCTGGTGATAATTCCAGTGACCGTGCTCGCATTTAAATTCAAATACTCCTTAATATCCCTGGCTAGTGCTCTATACTCCTGCTGTCCTGATAAAAATTGCAATGTCAATAATTGAGGAATACTAATGCCGTAAGCTTTTTCTATTTTTTTACTTTCCAGATTGATAGATCGTATGATTTTTCTCAATTTCACCAATATCTCTATATAATTCATAGTGCAGTTTATCGATCTTTCATTTTTTATCAATTCCAAGATAGACAATAACCTTCATTTCTTCCATATTCTCAAATGAGCATTACCTTACTGTCGAGCTCGGTCTTATTTCTATATTCTATAATCATTAAAAAAAGTCATATTTGCTGTAGCAAATGAAATTTGAAGATCGCATACCGGAACAATTATTCAGAGAAGATGGACATTACCTGGGAAGACCTGCTGATTTCTCAGACCGCATCATTGCCAGGAGGATTAGATTGGTAAAAAATATACCTGATTTTGTAGGTAAGAATAAGACATTGCTTGAAATCGGTTGTGGAAATGGGGCATCCATGATTCTGCTATCACCTGACATGAAATCTTGTACCGGTATTGAAGTCACAGAGGAGCACCGGGATCAATTTGATAAGTTTACAGAAGAGTACAAGGTTGATAACTGTTCCTACATCATCAGAGATGTCGTTAATGATCAGGCCACATATCAGTATGATCGGTTGATTAGTTTTGAGGTGATTGAGCATTTATCGGATGAGAATGGATTAAGGTACTACTATGATTCCCTGGTAGATGACGGAATGATGGCCATCACCGTACCCAATAAATGGTGGATCTTTGAGACTCACGGAGCAAAGTTGCCCTTACTTCCCTGGAATCGGGTTCCTTTCTTTTCCTGGTTGCCACGCCCCATTCATGAGAGATATGCCAATGCACGCATCTACACTAAAAAGCGCATCACCACTCTACTTGAAAAATATGGCTTCGAAATCCTGGATGTGAAATATATCACTGCTCCTATGGATGTACTTCCTGACGGTAAAGTTAAAGACTTTGTAGTAGGAAATATCTTTAGTAGTGAAACCACTTCCATTCCTATGAAATCAACGTCGATCTTTGTGCTAGCCCGTAAAATCCCAGGATTCGTCCAAAAATAAAATGCAAGATCTCACAGGTTTTATATCCTTGCGAGGCCTATGAAATATTATTTCAGTTTACAATATCAGATATTCATCCGCCGATTGAAATCATTGGGGATACCACCGTGGGCGGTTCTTCTATTTTCAATACCCCTTTTTATTGGCCTTTCGGAATGGATTTTCTATAAAACCGAATTAGCACCCTACATCTATTCTACCATTTCATTGTTTGCACTGTTTTCATTGGTGCACGAAGCCAGATTGTCATTTTTAAGATCGATTTATAACTCTTCAGACTACACCCTAATCAGGATAACTGAATCAATGTTTGCAGGACTTCCTTTTATCATATTTCTATTATATAAAGGAGCTTACTGGTATGCAGGAGGAATATTCCTAACCTCTATTATCACCATTTTTTATAATGGGGCAAGCATTTTTATCAAAGCCGTACCGACACCATTCGGTAGGCATCCATTTGAATTTGCCGTTGGATTCAGAAGGCATCTTCCATTTATTGCCATCTCATATTTCCTTCTTTTCATGGGTATTAAGGTGAATAACTTTGAGCTGTCTTTATTTGCCATGGGTGTCCAGGCCTTTCTCACCGTCTTCTTTTACAACTGGATTGAGCCTCCTTACTTTGTATCCATTTATTCTATGACCCCTGTAGGATTTGTGAAATATAAGCTTGGAATAGCCTTACGGCAAATGTGCATGCTCCTCTTATTGCCACTAATCCTTATGAACATCTTCTTCCCATCATATTGGTGGATTACCATATTGCTCATGGTCATTGGTCTGTTGTATCTCGCTACAATGATTGCATCAAAATATTCAACATACCCTAAGGAGGTAAACCTGATTCAAGCCATACTCTTGGGCCTTGCATTATTCTTTCCTCCACTCCTGGTTATTTTGCTACCATACTATTTGGCTAAAGCCATTAAAAACCTAAACTCATACCTGTCATCATGATTCAGCTAAAAAAACTCTCAAAAGCCTATGGCTCACACCTGGTACTTGACAACATAAACCTGGATATTCATCCCGGACAGGTGACAGGAATTGTTGGAAAGAATGGAGCAGGAAAAACCACACTATTTAAATGTATGTGTCATCTGGAATCTTACGCTGGATCAATAGAATCCACTCATCAACCACTTAAAGACCATCTTGGATTTCTTCCCACCATTCCGTATTTCTTTAAACTGATGACAGGAGCAGAGTACATTCGACTGCTATGCAATGCTAAAAAAGTTGATGTGCCGGACCTGAATAAAATCAACATTTTCAATTTACCTCTTAATGAATATGCAGCCCACTACTCTACCGGTATGAAGAAAAAGCTGGCTTTGACTGCTTTGCTCCAAATGAAAAATCAGGTATATATCCTGGACGAACCATTCAATGGTGTTGACATCCAAAGCAATCTGATCATTGATGAGATAATTAACAGGTTAAAAGAAAAGGGTCATACCATACTCATTTCATCACACATTTTCTCCACACTTAAGAAATCCTGTGACATCATCCATCTGCTCTCTGATGGAAAAATCTCTAAGAGTGTAGGACCTGAACAATTCACTTTGCTTGAGGAACAGATGATTGATACAAGCGTCATTTCAATAGTTGATCAGATGGATTTATAGTATAGCTTCCAGGTAACTTAAATAGGCTTTCAGTGCCTTTAAATAGCATCAACTCCATATCACTCATATCTGAGTCCATGCCCGAATGGATACAAAGGATCTTCAGAATCATATGGGACATCTTCTAATTGTTTCTGGACAGCTTCCCATGATGATGGTAATTCAAATGGCAATTGCCCTTGAGGTTCCCTTTTCCCACTCAACATATCAATGAGCACCTCATCTGAAGTTCCAAATTCTACGAGTAATGCCGCCGCTGCATCATTTACAGGTGTAAGGATGGTAGGCCTTTCAAGATTGGCGACGTAAATAGTGGGTTTTACATCAGCATAATCAAGGATCTCTGCAAGTTCGTCATCCGTATAATACAATCTTCCCTGGTGGAAGAAACTTTCTAAAAAATAGTCTTTACGATCTTCATAGGGTGTTCTGATCCGTCTGACAATGACATCTGCTTCCTCAGGACTTTCAACCCATTCAAATGGAGAAGAAATTCCTGAAGGGTCGGTTATTCCCGTTGCATAGATCTTGGTATTGGCTTGTAATGGAAGAAGCCCTTCGTTTTTACACAGGATGGTTGATTTGGCCTGGGCAGCCTTCCCTCTCCTTTTGAAATCTTCATTGCCTACAAGTTCTGTTGCTTCTTCTTCATCAACATATGGATCATCGAATAATCCCAGCCTGAATTTATCAAGCAAGATGCGTTTTACAGATACATCAATTCTTGATTCCTTAATCTGACCTGATTCAACCAGATCAACAATCAATTCCGGAACAAACTCACCTCCAAACTGATCACAACCTGCATCAATTACCTTTTTCGCTCGTTCCAGGGCGGTTAAATCTTCCACTCCCCATGCTCTGGCATCTCCTACTTTTGAATCTGAGATAATGGCCCAATCAGCACAAACCACACCTTCAAAGCCCAATGAGTCTCTCAATAGCCCGGTGATGATCTCCCTGTTGAAGGCAAATCCGACATCTTCGCTGGTCTGCCCCACAGGGATACCATAATAAGGCATGATCTGAGCAGTCTTTGCAGGGAAAGCGCCATCAATGAATGGGATGACGTGATAGTCAAAATTATTGCCTGGGTATACCTGGTCTTTACCATATGGAAAGTGAGCATCCTCACCGTCTTTCTGCGGACCTCCTCCTGAAAAATGCTTTGTCATACAAGCTACACCTTGCTGATCAAGAGAATCACCCTGGAATCCAAGCACATATGCCTTGGTCATTGCAGCTGATAGTGCTGCATCTTCTCCAAATGTTCCATTGGTCCTCCCCCATCTCGGTTCTGTAGCCAGATCTGCCATCGGATGTAATGCCAGGCTGATTCCTACAGCCCTGTATTCTTGTCGTGCAATATCTCCAAATTCTCTTACAAGCAAAGTGTCTCTAGTGGCTGCCAATCCCAGAGATGTAGGCCATTGGGAAAATGCGGGCGAATATATATTGGCGCCTGGATTGTTCTCTGTTCCGTGTCTGGGATCAGTAGCAATGGTTACGGGTATTCCCAATCTTGTTTTTTCTGCTACAGATTGAATATTGTTGTTGAACCTCGCCAGGATATCTGCTGGATATCCATCAAGAATGTTATAGCTATTGATCTTCTTTCCTATTAACATTTCAGCGCTGGAAGGAAAGGCTAAAGACATGAGATTGTTCAACATGGACGCTGAAGCAGTGGGCTTGTCAAATAATCCTCCCTTTCCTGTCATTCCTATCATCGAGACAAACATGCTCCCTGCTTTTTCTTCCAGTGTCATCTGACTCACAAGGTCATCAACCCTTCGATCGAAATCTACTCGAGTATCTTCATACACGTCCAGGGAACCATTCTTATTGAGATCCCTGAATGATTGTCCATCAATAACTATAGAAGATGCTTCAGGTCCCAGCTGATCATAGAGCTTAGATACTTTAACTGAAACAGCAATGTAATAAACCACCACTGCCAGAATGATAAATAACAGGATATAAAGCAATGTTTTATATAAAATCCGGAATACTTTTTTCATCTCCGTTTAGGTGTTAAATTAAATCAATGTTGATATTTTGGGAATTCTAAGAAATGGTCTAATTATGACGAATGTTGAATCTAATAAATTACTTGTAAAAAGATACATCAATGAGATTGTAAATACAGGATTGACAGATTCAATTGCTGAGTTTATCGATGACAATTATACTGAAATCTATGATGGCAGTACATATCATCTGGGAATATCTGGTGCCATCGATCACATCAAAGGTGTCAGGAACACATATCCTGATCTAAATATAGCAATTGATCACCAGATAGGTGAAGGGAATTGGGTCGCTACTTCATACATTATGTCCGGTACGCATTCCGGAGAATGGATGGGGATAAGACCTACCTTTAAAAAAATTAAGGTGACCGGAGTGAACCTGGATTGCATTGTCAATGGCAAAATAATTGAACACTCCGGTGCAGCCAATTTATTGCAACCTTTGATTGAGATTGGAGCTGTTTCTATTCGATAATTATATGTTCTTGACACTTTAGTTTGTGTAACTTATCTTTAATTCATGAAAAAGCAAAATTCAAAAACTCTGCCTTATACTATTCGAGACATAAATATTAGTGACTTCAAAGGGATAAAGAATATTGAAGTTAAAAATTTACCCTCTGAAGCTAAGTGGATCTTTTTGACCGGAGAGAATGGATATGGAAAGACTTCTATATTACAAGCTATCGCTTTAGGACTTGCTGGAATAGACCAAGCTACAGTAGGAGTTATTGAGATTCCACATAATCCTGAAATATGTGTCACTCTTAATAATGGTGAAAAATATGAAGTGAATGAAAGGTCTTTTGAAAAAATATTTAAGCAAAGTCGTGATGAGAGTAATTATTTCAAAAGATTAGCATGTTATGGATCATCTCGATTGGACACATATTCAGAGAGTAGTCAACGCGTGGATAAAAACAGTAATATTTCCAATCTCTTTAGTTCTCAGTCTTTACTGGAGAATATTGAGCTCAAATTATCCAGATGGTATGCAAAACAGGATATTACTGAGTTCCGAAATAAATATGAAACTACCAGAAAATTATTAATGGATTTACTTGATCTATATGACCTTAAAGTAGACATTAATACAGATAAAGTAACTTATATAGAACAAGATGAAGAAGGTAATCCATTTTCTCCTGTTGATTTTTCACAACTAGCTTCAGGGTATAAAAGCATTATTGCAACCATGGGAGATATGATACTTAGGTTATTTGAGGCCTATCCAGAAAACTACGATCCACGTCAACTTTCAGCTATAGTTATTATTGATGAATTAGATTTACATTTTCATCCTAAATGGCAAAAAAGACTACCTGGACTATTCTCAAAGTATTTTCCAAATATTCAATTTGTCGCTTCAACTCATAGTCCAATTCCTCTTCTCGGGGCTCCACGTGGAAGTGTATTTCTTACTGTTAAAAGAACACAACAGGAAGGTATAACAGTGGAAAGATTAAATCATCTGGAGTCAACTCTCTCCACAATGACTCCTAATTTATTACTTGATTCTCCAATCTTTGGTTATGCAGACTTATTCTCTAGTCAATTCAGGAAGAATCAATACATTAAAACTGAAACCACTACAGAAGAAGTGGAAATGAATGAAAAAATCCAATCCAAACTTAAAAAAGGACTGTCTGATGAAAAGAAAAAGCAACTAAGTAAATATCTCAAAAGTTAGCGATCATGCGTAGGGTCCCAAATAAAAATCCAGATAATCCTCCCAATACACTAGTTAATGCAAAAACAGAACAGGAAAGGATTGCCATCCAAGCAGACAAAAGTAGTATTGCTGATTCAATTTATAAAGGAGATAAGATTCCAATCAATGACCCAAATGATCCTTATTATCAAGAAGAAGAATACGAAGTAAGATATCAACTAAGATTAGAATACCATAATAAGTGTGCTTATTGCGAACGTCAGGAATTTAAGCCCGATGTTGAACATTATAGACCAAAAGGAAAAGTTACCGGAGATCAAAGAAACAACCATGGGTATTATTGGTTATGCTATGAATGGACCAATCTACTACCTGCTTGCACCAATTGTAATAGCCGCAGTGGAAAGTGGAATAAATTTCCTATTGGCAGTCAGAGAGTGATTTCTCCTCCCATTTCAAATCAAAAGCTAGAATTTGAAAAATGTAGAATTAATCATAATTTTCTTGATTCAGAACAAGCAAAATTGCTTCATCCTGAAAGAGACCACCCTGAACAATTCCTTTCTGTAGAATGGAATGGCAAGTTAACTCCTATCAATGATCCGAATGAAATGGGAAAGTCTACCATTAAAGTATGTGACTTAAACCGAGGTAATTTAATTTTTAACAGAAAGAAAATAATTGATGATCACTATGAGAATATTATAGGAACATATGTTCTTTTTAGAGATGATATTATAAAGAATGTTCCTGATTTAATTTCCGCATTAAAGATTCAATTGGGTATGATTCAGAGAAAAGTAGATATTCAATTTTCATTCTCACTGGTGTATTTAAATCTTTGGAATAATTACCGCAATTTCATTGAAAACTCGTTAGTGGATCTAAGTGATGATGAAAAAGAGGTTTTATTAATGGCGTACAATAGTTTTTAATACTATTTTTTCATCGGTTGTCTCTTCATATAGGTCATGGACCTCCATATCCACTCCAATGGACCAAACCGGTAATTATTCAGCCAGGGTCTGGACCACAACAATTGTACAATCCATATCGAAGCAACTACCAGAAACTGAAGCCATCTTTCAAATTGTCCAAATAAACCAAACCCAATTCCATAAAATATCAATGTACAGATGACGGACTGCATGATATAATTGGTCAATGCCATCTGGCCGACCGCCGCCAAACGGTCTTTTATCCATTTCATAATGTCCGACTTAGCCAATAACATAATCATACAGATATACCCAAAACTTACCCCAAGGCTTCCCCAATAATTCCATTGAGAACCCAAAAACATGGAATACTCATAGGACCAGTCTGCGTCGTATTGCTTGTATACACCATAAATTACAATTGGAAAACCAATCAACCAGCCAAGTACCAATCCCTTTTTGTAAAATTCAGCACTCTTTTCTGCAGTCAACACCCCCCATTTATATAATGCCATGCCAACCAGCATTAATCCACTCGCCCTCCAAAGGAAAAGAAACAAAAAAACGATGGTCTCCATAAATACAGCCGAAGCTGAATTGTGAGCAATTTGTTCTCCCCAGGATCCTGTGAGCGCCGCAATTTCTTCATTCAATGCATCCTGACCTGGCTTCCAATCTGCTGATGCTGCTTCAAGCTGATCGGGAGGCCAGTTTTCTAAGGAGGTTCCCAGAAATGTATATAACAAGGTGTGAACAGAAATCAATAATATTCCAATTACCAGCAAGGTCCTTGCCTTCATATTTCTAAATAAAAAGACAAAAAGAGCACAGATGGCATAGGCTACCAGGATGTCGCCAGCCCAAATGATGTGTGCATGTATGAGTCCAATAATTAACAACCAGAATGTCCTTCGATAATGAAGACCTGCTGATTTTCCAGAACGATTTTCGGCTTTCCGCGTAACCAAGACAATTCCGGCACCATACAACATAGAGAATATGGCCATAAACTTGCTGTCTCCAAGTATATAACTCAGCTTCCATATCCACCCATTCAATCCTGACATATCACCATAAGCCATGGGATTCAAGTAAGCAGCTCCTGGCATGGCAAAACTCTGAATATTGATCAATAGAATTCCACAGATGGCAAAACCTCTAAGGATATCAAGAGATAGAATCCGTTGATTGGATGAAACTGGAGATATGAATTTGTCCATTTTTATTTGTGATGAGGATAGGTAAAATACGGAAAATGAATTCTTTTCTAATATCGAGGCAATCGTTTATTTTGTAACTTGATGATCTATCATTGCAGATATCATATGATAAGTATATTTAGAATTCTCATTATTTGCATCTTTCTTGCCTTTATATGTTGTTCAACTCCTTCAGCTGATCCATCAATAATTGAATCCTATTTTAAAACCCACAACAACCATCTTGTAAAAGACGCCTTGGAATACTATCATGAAGAAATCACCTTCACATTAATTGGAGTATGGACTAAGAAAGGTAAAAAAGAAATAGCAACACTTGAAACATGGGACTCTACTCTCCATAGTTCTCTAAAACTAAAAGATTATAAAATCAATGGAGATACAATATTCTGTACTGTAGTTGAAAAAAATGATTGGTTTAATAGAATCGGTATTGATAGTCTGATCCATGATCCTACCATTTTTATTATTAAGGACAACTTAATACACGAGATCATTGCTACTCCTGAAGAAAGCATCGGTATAAAAATGAATGAAACAATGGAAATAATATTTGGATGGTGTATGGAGAATAAGGATACAACAATCAATGAATTAATCATTGGTGGTCAATTTGTTTACTCAGCTGTGGCGGCTGAGAGCTGGATGGATTTGTTTGATAAAATGAAACAATGATTAATTTGATGTCTACTTCTGAACAGCAAACATGATATAAATGTGAAGGAACAATTCTATTAATGAGAAATAAACCCAATCTATATTAATCTCAAATATTTAATCGGATGCTAGATTACACATTAAGAATTTTATTGACTTTTTTCATAATTGCTATTGCAGCATCCCCCATGAAGTGTCAGGGTAAATTAGATCTGATGGACCGGTTTTCTTACTTTTTGGGGCAATGGGAACATAATTCTACTTCTGACACTATAAGCCATACCTACAAGAAAGTACTTTCAGACCAATTTATAAAAATGAATACGTCGGCATTTTTCTATGGAGATGATGATGGAATAAATACTCATACGGACGAAGGTTACATCAGCTATGACCAGGATAGAAGGAAGTATGTCTTCCGACAATTTCATTCTGAAGGATTTATTAACACTTATGTTCTTGATGAAGACAAATCAACTCCTGTGTTCTATGTATGGAACTCTGAGCATGTAGAAAACGGATTTGGACTCAAAGCAATGCTCACAATTGAAATAAAGAATGATGATGAATATTCAATGATCTTGCATTTAGGAAAGGAAGGAGAAAGCATCACTGCTTGTCAATGGATCAATGCTAAAAGAATTAAATCTTAAAGATGACTAAAAGATTTATTACCGTATCAACTAAAATTAATGTTCCAGCATCAAGAGCCTGGGACCTATGGACATTACC
>JABDLO010000269.1 GCA_013002995.1 Saprospiraceae bacterium
ATTGAAGAGGGTTGAAACATGAAACCTAAAAACTAAATCATAGCTATGGAAATGTTCATAGCTAAAAAAAATCCTCATGCTCCGTTTGATAGAAAAATAAGAGTATTTTGAAAAAATCTATCAAAAAACTTGAAAGACAACATAGAAGTCTCACAGAGAAAATTGCCTCAGTGAAACTCCGCGAAATAACTCCGTGAACCTCTGCGGTTAAATGATTTCGGCTTTATAATCTCAACCTTTTTCACTATTTTTGCGAACAATCGTTCGTTAGGTAAACCACTAAGATAAAATGTGCGTTAACCTTATAAGAATGGTTCAACCATCACACCTAACCACATCAAATGAAACTAAAAAACTACATCCACGGAGAGTGGGTAGAAGGAGAAGGAAGTGAAAAAGTCCTCCTTGATGCTTCTACCGGAGAAGAAGTAGCAGTTGCTTCCGCCAGAGGTATTGACTTCAACAAAGTATATAAGTATGGTAGAGAGATAGGAGGTCAGCATTTACGTAAGATGACATTCAGGGAGAGAGGTTTGATGTTGAAAAAGCTTGCCCTTCACCTTTATAAAGTTAAAGACCAATTCTACCCCATCAGTTATAAAACTGGAGCGACGAAAGGTGATAGTTGGATAGATATCGAAGGTGGAATCGGAAATCTTTTTGCCAATGCAAGCCTAAGGCGGAAATTCCAGGATCAACCATTTTTTGTGGATGGTGAAGCTGTCGACTTAAGTAAAGGAGGCCCCTTTATGGGGCACCACATCATGGTACCTAAAGAAGGAGTTGCAGTACACATTAATGCATTCAATTTTCCAATCTGGGGTATGCTTGAAAAGTGTGCAGTGAATTGGCTGGCAGGTGTTCCAGCCCTGGTAAAACCTGCGACTTTGACTTCTTTCCTTACTGAAGCTATGGTAAAGGAGATCATCAATAGTCAGATATTGCCGGAAGGAGCTTTACAATTGGTATGTGGTAGTGCAAGAAATATATTGGATGAAGTCACCAGCCAGGATGTGGTCACATTTACCGGTTCTGCATGGACAGGAAAGTTATTAAAGTCTCATCCCAGAATTCTTGAAGAAGCCGTTCCTTTTAATATGGAGGCTGATTCCTTGAACTCTATTATCCTTGGATCAGATGTAACGAGAGACATGCCGGAGTTTGACATCTTCGTTAAGGAAGTCAGAAGGGAAATGACGGTTAAGTGTGGTCAGAAGTGTACAGCGATCAGACGGATATTTGTACCGGAACACCTGATGGAAGATGTACAGATATCCCTGGGACAAGCATTGGGTAAAACTACCATTGGAGATCCAAGGGTTGAAGGAGTAAGAATGGGAGCACTCGCAGGTGAAGAACAAGTCAAGGAAGTAAGAGAGAAAGTAGAAGAATTACTTACTGAATCATCCATTGTCTATGGAAATTTAGAAAAAGTAGATGCACTCGGAAATAAGACAGAAAATGGAGCTTTCATGGCTCCCATCCTTATGAGAAATGATGATCCGTTTTCAAACACTAAGGTACACGACATTGAAGCCTTCGGGCCTGTCTCTACCTTAATGCCTTACTCTTCTATAGATGATGCCATCGACCTGGCCAAAATGGGTAAAGGTTCATTGTGCTCATCTATAGTAACAGCAGATGACGCTATCGCCAGAGATTATGTATTGGGTGCTGCAAGTTATCATGGTCGTATTCTGGTATTGAATAGAGAATCCGCTACTAAAAGCACAGGACACGGTTCTCCACTGCCATTATTAGTACATGGAGGTCCAGGGCGAGCAGGAGGTGGAGAAGAGATGGGTGGAATGAGAGGAGTAAAACATTATCTGCAAAGATGTGCCATCCAGGGTAGTCCGACCACTTTAACTGAAGTCACTTCCCAGTATCAATATGGAGGAAGATATAAGGATCCAGGCAAACATCCGTTCCAGAAACACTTTGAAGAACTCGAAGTGGGTGACACCATCATTACACATAAAAGGACCATAACAGAAGCTGATATAATCAACTTTGCCAATGTCTCATGGGATCACTTTTATGCCCATACAGATGAGACATCGCTTGAAGGAACCACCTTTGAGAAGCGGGTTGCTCATGGATACTTTATCCTATCAGCTGCAGCAGGATTATTTGTAGATCCTCGTAAAGGTCCGGTGTTGCTCAACTATGGATTGGAAGAATGTCGATTTACCAAGCCTGTATATGCCGGTATGACCATAGGAGTACGATTGACCGTGAAAGAAAAGATGGATCAGGAAACCAAGGATGAAGAAGACATCCCTAAGGGCATCGTAAAATTTCTTGTAGATGTTTATGATGAAGAAGATGAAACTGTGGCCATTGCCACCATATTAACCATGGTAAAAAAGAAAAATGGATAAACAACCATATGTAAGATCAGTAGAAAGGGATGGAATTGCCATCATTGAGTTTTTTCATCCTGCCCATAACTCCTTGCCTGGTCATTTATTGGCAGACCTGAGGGATCAGATCATGGCTGAAGGTTATAAAAACCACATCAATATCATCCTCTTAAAGTCAGGTGGTGATCGTACGTTTTGTGCCGGTGCAAGCTTTAATGAATTGGCTTCAATAAAGAATGAAGCTGAAGGAAAGCATTTTTTCATGGGTTTTGCGAATGTGATCAATGCCATCAGAGCATGTGGAAAGATTGTTGTCGGCAGAATTCAAGGAAAGGCGGTCGGCGGAGGTGTAGGTATTGCAGCTGCATGTGACTATGCCATAGCTACTAAATATGCTTCAGTCAAATTAAGTGAGCTGGCAGTGGGAATTGGACCATTCGTTATCGGTCCTGCTGTTGAAAGAAAAATAGGATTATCGGCATTCTCCCAGATGGCACTGAATGCCACAGAATGGCAGACAGCACAATGGGCTAAATCCAAAGG
>JABDLO010000321.1 GCA_013002995.1 Saprospiraceae bacterium
AAGCTTTAATTTATTGGCAGGCTGGACACCGAAGAATGAACTCGGCGTTTTTATCCAAATAGAGCAGCATGATGCTATTTACACCGTACCTGCCTCAGGAGGAAAGGCCGTCCAGGTAAGCCCCGAAGGAAAATGGCCTTATTACCCGAGATGGTCGCCTGATGGGAAACGCATTTACTATAGAGGAGTCGACATGGAAAAAGAGCAAATATTTACCTATTCCGTTTCTTCTGATGGCAGCAAACCGGTTGAAGTCTCTGTACAGTCAGATCGAAAGCTTGTTTCCATAGTACCCGGTGGTGGCCATAATATCTCACCGAATGGAAATAAAATGGTCATAAGTGCCTATCAGGAACCTTACGATCCTAAAGAGGGAGTTGACTTATGGACGATCCCATTGGATGGAGGGACGCCCACCCGACTGACCAACGATGAAACGTACGAAGGTTATCCCTGCTGGTCCCCTGACGGAAAGTGGATCGCTTTTATCGATGAGAAGACTAACAATAATGACTACCCCGCAATCTATATTGTACCCACAGAAGGTGGTGAGGTCAGGCAAATCACTACCGAGGCCGATAGCCTGGGAGAGGGGGCCATTACCTTTTCACCAGATGGAAAAAACATCGCTTTCTTCTCAGATCATGCGATCAAAACAATACCGCTCAAAGGTGGATTGCCTGAAATTCTTGTTGCAAATATTAAGCAAAGAGGGTTCCCCAGGCATAGCCAGCTTTCTTTTTCCCCTGACGGATCGAAGATCGCCTATAACGGAAATGGTAAAATCTGGGTGAACTCGCTTAAAGGAGGAGAAATGCAAACGCTCAATACAGGCCTCCCTGAAGCTGCCAGGCAAAGTGAATTCAGCTGGTCGCCGGACGGAAAAAAAATCACTTTCCTGTCAAGTATTGGCGGGGAGCCAGAGTTTTGGCTAATCAGCAATTTCCTTCCACTTGATAAACTTTCACAAAAAAAACAATCGGCAGAGGTTGCTCCCAAAACAACAACCTTGCAAAAAGTGAAGATAGATAATGTTTATTTTGGAGGACACGCGATATCTCCTGATGGAAAGTTCCTCACCTATTCTGGTGAAAAAGATAACATGGCAATTCATGAAATCTCAACTGGTAAAACACATCTTTTGACCAGTGAGGCAACCTGGGAAGATCCAAAACAATTTTACATCGGATCTATAGTATCACCCAACAGTAAACAAATTGCATATGCCTGGTATAAGAATAACTTTGAAATAAGGGTGATTGATGTTGATAATCCTCAACCTAAAGTTATTTATGGAAATAAAGACGAAGATGTATATCCTAGTGCATGGTCACCCGATGGAAAAACAATCTATGCCAAAAGTTATCTAAACAAAACTGGTAAGTGTCGAATACTTGCGATTAATGTTACGAGTGGAGATGTTAAAACATTAAAAACATTTGACTTTTTTTATTGGTTACAATTAAGCGTTTCGTCAGATAACCAATTTGTCAGCTACCATTACCCAACCGTCAAAAATGGCGAGATTTCAGACACAGATATTCATCTGGTTTCTACTGATGGTAAAAGTGATGTTAAACTTTTTGAACATCCTGCAAATGATCAGGTCCTTGGATGGTTTCCGGATAAAAATCAGCTTCTTTTTAAAAGCGATCGCTCTGGAACCTGGGATGCCTGGACGATTGAAATTTTGAATGGTAAAATTGCCAAAGAACCTGTAAAGGTATTATCTGAAATGGGGGAAAATGCTTCACACATGGGTTTCACCAATAACGGAGCTTTTTATTATTCACTAATGTCAAGAAAATTTACCGGGTTTATTTCACCTTTAGACCAAACGAATGGAAAACTCAATAGTAAATTATCCGAACCAATGTTAGGTTCTATCCGTACCGCGAAATGGTCACCTAATGGTAAATCCCTTGCATTGGTTAAGGAAATTTGGAATCTTAATAGTCGCCCAATATTTATACTGAATACAGTAAATGGCAATGAACGAATGTTGTCTGATAGGTTTAACGTACATCGTTTCTTTTGGTTGCAGGATAACCAAACTCTGATATTATTAGGCAATGATAAACAACGAGAAAGCGAAAAGAATTATACAGGAGGTGTCTATACCATTAATATCCAATCAGAAGAAGTAGCTGAAATACTTTCATTTTCTGATTATCATGGGAAGGATTGGGAAATTGGATTATTAGTGGCACAAATGTTAGCAAAGGGTAATAACGAACAGAAAAGCATTTATTACTTAAAAAACGGTCAGCTTATCAGTCGTGAATTAGCAACAGGAGAAGAGAAGATGCTTTTACAAAATCAAAGTTTTAATAGTCATAATTATACACTGGATCCTTCACCTGGAGGAAAATATTTGCTGTTTTGTAATGAAGAGCAATTGTATATTATCTCAACAACAGGAAGAAAACAAATTCCAATAGCAAAAGCAATTACAACTACTTCAGGACCAACAGTGCCCAATAGTGCTGTATGGTCATCAGATGGGAAATACATATTCTATACTGAAAATAAGGGAGAAGATGCTTCTATTTTATGGCGTGTGTCTCCTTCAGGAGAAAACCCAAAAGAAGTATGGCAATCAAATGTCCCGATTTCAAGCTTAAGTATCCATCCTGAAGGACAAAAAATAGTGATGACGACCCTAAGTCAAGGGGCAGAAATATGGAAAGTAGATAATTTGCTTTCAGAGGAGGAAATAGTTAATTCAAAGAAATGAAGTTAATAATACAATTGATTTCTATTAACAATAAATCGATAATGGTATCTCAGGACAATCTGGGATACCTTTTACACTATGCATTCAATAATTTTGTGAGTAGGCACTATTTTTAAACCAGGACAGCTTCATCATTAAAAGAACTGCCTAATGACTAGCAGATATAAACCGGTTTCCAGGCTCTCAATAATTTTTATCCTTGCCGTGGTAATTTCGGGAAGCATTTTAACCTGGTTTAGTATTAATAGTATTTCAAACCTGAAAGAGCTCACTGAAAAGAGGGTCCTCGAAGAGCAGAGGGAACTGGATTCGAGGATTAAGAATGCTGCACAAAGCAAAATCACAACTATAACAGAAAGCTTCAAAAACGAAATCAATCCACCCTACTCAATGAGAGATTCGCTGATAAATTCAGCTGGTAGATATGATTTTATTACAATGCCATTTATTCTGAAAAAAGAAGGTCAATTTCTTTATCCCAATTTCATTTGGTCAACTGAAAACACAACTCAGCCAAGAGTATCATCCAGGTTTAATTATGCTTTCAGAAAAGGAGAAGAAGCTGAATTTGCAAAAAACTACCTAAGAACTGCAAAAAATCAATATTTGTTATGTCTGAGTTACTCAACCACGGAATACGAATCAGTTAAAGCCTTGAATGCGTTGGGCAGAATTTCAGTGAAATTAAATGAATATGAAAATTCTATCGGACATTATGAACAAATTATTTTAAACCATCCTCTAGAATCAAATACAGAAGGAGTTTCGTACGTGTATTATGCACTACAACAACTTTTGAAAGTTACTAATGCATCAAATTTTGCAGAAATATCTCCTCTAATTGTTTTGAGCCTGGAAAAAATGAAAACCGGTTCGATTCCCCTAAATTTCGGTACAGAAGAATTTATAACTCAAGTTGAAAAATGGGTGCAGGAAAACACTACTCAAAGCTTAGAAAAAGCAGAATATCTTAATCAGTTGATAACGAATATAAATAGCCAGCTCCAGTTTGTAAATGAATACAGGAATGAGATGTTGGAAATTTTAAAAGAGGTGAATTTAGGTAATCATTTAAATATCGACAACGATTTTAAAATGGTGAACTCCGTATCTGGAAACAACCAAAATGTACTGCTTGTCAATGCAAATTTGAAAAATCCTGCTGGCTTTCTTATTGATGCCAACAAATTACTTGACACGATACTTAAAACAGTAGATAAGGACGATTTTACATTTGGATTTACATTTAAATATTCAGAGGGTTATAACTTGACTTCATCAGATGAAAACCTCATTTACACATCGCAATTAAGTCCGTATTTTCCAACACATATGTTAAACATAAAACTTACCGATGAAAACCTGATTAACGATATTGTTAAACGTAGGAGTTGGATTTATGGGATTGCTACTACATTGCTCATGGTTGCAATGATCCTGGGAGTGGTGCTAATATTAAGAGATGTTGCAAGGGAGAGGCATTTAATGCAATTAAGATCTGATTTCATATCTAATGTTACTCACGAGCTGAAGACCCCACTAACCTCCATTTATATGTTTGCTGAGACACTTTTTTTAGGTAGGGTTAAATCAGCTTCAGGAAAGAAAGAATACTTGTCCATCATTCTAAAAGAAAGTCTACGCCTGAAAAGAATGGTCAATAATATTCTTGAATTTTCAAAGATGGAAAAAGGCAAATCTGAATATCGATTTATCCATTCTGATTTGGCTCCCATTATTAGATCTGCCATCCAGGACATGAGTTATTGGTTCCAAAAAGGAGAATTCGAAATTGTTACCAATTTGGATGAAAATATAGAAGTTGAAATCGATCCTGAAAAAATGAAGCAGGCAATTGGTAATTTACTTAACAATGCATATAAATACTCAACAAAAACCAAGAAAATCATAGTCCGATTAATTGATCAACCGGATGATATTGTTATTGAAATTGAAGACAAAGGAATTGGTATTCCAGAAGATCAATTAACTCGAATATTTGAAAAGTATCATCGTATTGAACAACAGGAAAACATCAGCGGAACCGGACTTGGATTAACAGTTGTAAAAGAAATAATTGAAGCCCATCAGGGTAAAATAACTGTCTCCAGTCAACTTGGAAAGGGCAGTAAATTTACAATAGTATTGAATCGACAAAATAACGGAAAGTGAAAACTATTTTAATCATAGAAGACGACATTAGTATTCTTAGAGGTTTAAAGGACAACCTGGAATATGAGGAATACAATGTCCTTACTGAACTCGACGGAAATAAAGGATTGGCACTGGCCCAAGAGAAACAAATTGACCTGATATTACTGGACATAATGTTGCCGGGAATGAATGGGTATGAAATATGCCGGAGATTAAAAAAGGAAAAACCGGAAATTCCAATCATCATGATCACGGCAAGAGGATCTGAAATGGATAAAGTATCAGGTCTGGACATCGGTGCTGATGATTATGTTACAAAACCATTTAGCATACCAGAGCTATTGGCCCGAATAAGAGCTGTTTTTAGAAGAATTGATAGCGTCAATACAGATAATGAGACATATTCATTTGGGAATGTGACAATAGACTTTAAAAAATTTCTAGCTTTTAAAAATAATAAAGAGATAAAACTAACCAGTAAGGAATTTGCAATAATGGAATATTTTATCCACCACGAGGGGGAAGCAGTACATCGTCATGATTTACTTCATGAAGTCTGGGGGTTTGATGCTATGCCCACAACCCGTACGGTTGATAACTTTATACTAGACCTTCGAAAAAAACTAGAGACAAATCCCTCTCAACCTAAACATATTATCAGTATAAGAGGTGTCGGATATAGATTTATTTCATCTGAATAGGAATGTTGAGTATCGAAACTGGAGAAGATAATGAAGTAGTGATCCAAACAGAGTTGAACGATACCTGGACATTACACATATCAAGAGAGGCCAACAATATTTGAAGCCCTAATAATTCATATAGTTAACTTGAATAATGGATAAGCAAAATATTTAGAGAATTTTTCCAGAGGAAAAAACTTATCGCCACTAATCAAATATATGGCAACCACCATTGATCCACTTCTTCCTCATCGATTGAAAAGATCTTTCCTAAAGGAGGGCTGGAAAATTTTATCTTTTTTTCATGTGCGGAAAGAATGAAATGCTCTACCGGTTCATACCAGGTGTGCTGATAGGATAGTGAAAAAGCTCCCCAATGTATGGGTATAGCTTTCTTAACCTTTGCATCAATTGCAGCCTGGATACTTTCATCTGGAAATAAATGCATTTCATGCCAATCTGAATTATATTGCCCGCATTCCATAAACGCCATATCAAAGGGACCTAGTTTTTCTCCAATTTCTTTAAAATGACTTCCATATCCTCCATCTCCACTGATCCAGATATTTTCAGTTCCGGTATTCAATACCCATCCTCCCCAGAGTGACATGGATCGATCTTTAATTCCTCTACCTGAAAAATGACGGGTAGGTGTAAAGAAAATATCTATACCGGTCCATGTGATCCCATCCCACCAATCGAATTCAGTTATTCTCGCCCCTGGGATTCCCCAGGCTTCCAGATGACGCCCTACCCCAAGTGCAACATAATACTCTTTGACTTTTGAGTTTAGTTTTTCTATGCTTGCCAGGTCAAGATGATCATAGTGATCATGGGTAATTATTACCAAATCAATTTCTGGAAGGCTGTCGATTATATCCAATGTATTGTCTGAAAAACGAATGGTCGGTATAGGGGAAATTGGAGTTGTATCAGGACCAAACATAGGATCTATGAGAATATTTTTACCATGAATTCTGATCATAATAACCGAGTGCCCATACCAGATAAACTGCATCCTATTATCATCAGAATAAAGGGAATTCAAATTGATAGGCATTATGGGTAATTTTTGCCTTGGCTCCCTTTCTTTTCGTTCAGCAACTTGCTTATAAATGATACCTGGCACCTTAGACCACGGAACGGCAATTTGAGTACGCTCAAAATTTCTGAATCTTCCCTTGATCCAACGATCTGATTGCTCATATTTTAAAATATGATCTTTTGTAACTGATCCACCGAATTGTTTTAAATATTCTCGCATTTCAAATCCTAAAAATATAAATATCCAACTTCTTACATCCCTATATATTTAAATGTTCATCGAAGAGATATAATTCTCATAAACCCATCGTTATATGATAAAATAAGATGTCATGTTCAGGTATCTCTTAATTACCATTATTATTCCTTGTTCTCTAGCCTTGAATAGTCAGCAAAGGATCATCAGTGGAGAAGTGGTCAATACCAATGGAATGCCATTGATTGGCGTGGAGATCAGTCAAGATCAATTGAAAAAATATGATACTAATTATTCCTATTCTGACATCAATGGTATATGGGCAATTAAATTAAATGTTGAAGCCAATTCTTACATTCACTTCAATTATCGAAGCTACCTATCTCAAGCAGTAAGGATTGATACCACCCAACCAATGAAAATCATAATGGAAGAAGCAGCGCCCCTTCCTTCCGATGATTTACCTGAGCTCTATTTTCCTTCAACAACAGGTTTCGGAATATTTCAATTTGGAATTGATTTCAACCAGGGAAACTATGATGGTTATCGACCTTTATTAGGTGATATAACCACAGATTTCCTTGATAATGTAAAACCTATCATTTATGTGGGTTTGGGATATGAACGTACATCCTGGATGATGAGGTTGAACATTGGTTATACACCTTCATTTGCAGACCAGGACCTTACTATAAAAAATACATCTGATAATTTCATGTTAGACATTGTGGGTGGATACAAAATCTTTGACTCCAGAAGGTGGAAGCTTATTACCAAAGGAGGGTTTAAGTATTTAAATTACAACCTTGAGAATACGGTCCTGGAAGATGATGCCACTCTGTCTGAGTATCTTGATAATCCGGATATTGAATTAAATTTTTCACAGCCATTTACTTATTTGGGTTTAGACCTTGAATACAAGTTCTATACAGATGATGAATACCTTCTGAGATATTGGACCATAGGGCTTTATGGAAACTATCTATTCAAGTTAAAAAGAAACCCCTATCTGGGAACTAAAAATGTCAGCTTATCAAGTGAGATTCCGATTGAATTCCAAAAGGTCAATTGGGGAATTGCCGGACGAATGTATTTCGGAAGCAGAATCTAGCTGACTTTGCTTTAAGATCTCATTAAACCTTTATCTTATCTTCAAGTCTAAATACCAAGTAACCACACATTATGACAAGGACATTATTTACACTCATATTATTCTTTACTCTAGGAATAATCTCTGCACAATTCAATCAAGGCCAGATCATATATGAATCGAAGGTCAATATGCATCGTACCCTTCCTGAAAATCGCATGCATATGAAAGATAGAATTCCTGAATTCAGAACGAGTCAGCACATTCTTGAATTTACACAGACTGCAAGTAATTTTTACCGCAAAAAAGTAGAATCTGCAGAAAATGAAGATTTCAGATCCAATCGTCGCAGGAGATGGATGAGTAGGATGGGTGGAGGCAATGAAGATGTAAAACTATTCACCGATCTCTCAGCAATGGAAAGCCTTGAATCAAGAGAATTCCTGGGAAAAAAATTCCTAATCAGTGGGAAGCCCAATGATTTCAAATGGAAATTTACCGGTAAAACCAAGCAGGTAGGATCCTACCTCTGCCAACAAGCAGTACATAAAGATTCCACTGACTTGGTTGAAGTATGGTTTACTCCTATGATACCTGTTGCCGCAGGCCCAGCAAATTATACCGGACTTCCCGGATTGATCTTACATGTTGACATCAATGAGGGAGAACGGATTATAACTGCGATGGAGGTCAACGCTTTAGAAATAGATGCTGAATCTATGAAAAAACCTGATGAAGGTGAATCTATAACACGAGAAGAATACCAGGTTATGGTAAGAGAGAAAATGGAAGAAATGAGACTCGAAAGAGGAGGATCTGATCGCCCACCCCGTTCACGTGGATAAAATAATATACTATGAAAACCCAATTAAGGATCTTGACAGCCATATTACTCTTTGCTGGAAGTTTCTACAATTTGAATGCACAATACACCGTAACAGGGCAGGTATTAAATGAATATGGAGATCCACTACCGACTGCAACCTGTGTTGCCGTATCGGCCATTGATTCAACATTTCTAAAATTCGCTTTAAGTGATGGAGAAGGGAGGTTCGAATTAAAAGACCTAACTAAAAAATCAATCTTATTACAGATTACATTTCTTGGTTACAATCAATATGAAAAGAGATTCAATGCCCCGGAGTCCGGTGCAACAATTGATGCAGGCCAAGTACAGTTGAGCAGATCAGACATAAAGCTTGATGAGATAGTGATTAAAGGAGAGAACACACCCATCATTGCCAAGAAAGATACGCTGGTATACAATGCCAACGCATTTGAAACTACTCCCAGTGAAGTAGTTGAGGACCTACTTAGAAAAATGCCAGGTATAGAAGTTGAAGATGACGGGACTGTTATAGCCCAGGGAGAAGAAGTAGAAAAAGTGACTGTAGATGGCAAAGACTTCTTTAACAATGATCCAAAAGTTGCCACTAAAAACCTCCCGGCTCAAGCCATTGATAAAGTAGAGTTTTTCAACCGCCCTTCAGAGATGTCTGAATTTACGGGTGTTGATGATGGAGAACGCATCAAGACCATGAATCTTGAGTTGAAGGAGGATCATAAGAAAGGTCAATTTGGAACTGTTGCAGGAGCTTATGGTACAGATGATCGATATGATTCTCGCCTCTCGATCAATCGATTTACTCCTAATCTTCAGCTATCTGTAATTGGAAATTTTAATAACATCAATCAACAAGGATTTTCAGTTGATGATTACATCAGCTTTATGGGTTCGATGAGGGGGTTCAGATCTCGTGATGCTGGAGGTATTCCGATCAATTCCGGGTTAAGTGATGGGTTTGTGACAACCAATGCCGGAGGTGTCAATTTAAATTATGATTTTTCACCAAAAACCAAATTAAACCTAAGTTACTTCCTAAACGATATCAACAATGACATTACTTCAATGACCACCAGGGAAACCTTCCTTGAAGAAGAAGTAACCTTTATAACCAATGAGAATGTTGAGCAATTGAGTGATAACACAGGCCACAGTTTACAGATGCGTTTAGATCACAAAATTGACTCTACCCAGGACATTAGGCTTACTTCCAATGTGGGATTAAATGATGCAACACTTTCTAATGTATCTTCCAGTAATCTTAATACTCGGGGAAGTACAGAAAATCAAAGTAATAACTCTTATGGTACTATTGGCGATAACCAGTCTCTTGCAGGAACATTAATGTACCGTAAAAAACTGGGCGCTAAGAAAAATAAATCATTGACCATCAACCTCAACCTGAACACCTCTGATGAAAACTTCGATGCTGATTTAGAAAGTGAGAACATATTTTTCCCGGATGATCCTGTCAGAATGTATTCTGAAGAAATTGTCCAGCGACAGCTTCAGACAGATGATGTAATGAATTACCAGGTCCGAGGGTCTTATGTTCAGCCTGCCGGAAAAGGTAAATGGCTCGAATTCATGTATCGAAGGCAGAACTTCAATAATGAACTGGCAAGAGATGTGTATGATGCAATCATGGGAGGAGAAGAATTCAATGATCTGCTTTCCAATCACTACGATAGAACTTTCATCTATGACCGTGGAGGACTGGCACTTCACTTTAATGGAGAGAACTCTTCAGCTACCATTGAAGGACAGATCCAAAATAGCAGGCTTACAGGTGATATTATTTCTGAAGACTTGTTGATCGAAAATCAGTCGACTTATTTTTTACCACGTCTGACCTTGAGACGTGATATGGGAAATGCTCACAATTTATTCATGAGGTACAGCACCAGTGTCCGTGAACCATCGCTGACACAACTACAACCTATACTGGATAATAGCAACCCATTAAATCTTTATATAGGTAATCCTGATTTGATTACAGAATACCGGCACAATATGAGACTCAATTATGTTAAATTCAATGAGTTCTCTTTCAGCAGTTTATTTGCATTTATCAATGCTACTTATGTGAGGAACAATATTATAAACGAGACCATCATAGATGAAAACTTCGTAAGGACAACAAGGCCGGTAAATGTTGATTATGACTTTTCAGTCAATGGAAATGTATCCTACTCTACCCCAGTAAGAAGCCTGGGGATGAAGGTTAGATTCAATACCAATCTGAGATATCAAAATTCGATATTGTTCATCAATACTGTGAAGAACAAATCCAATAGATATACATCGAGAGTAGGACTGACGCTCGACAATAGAAATAAAGAAACCATTGATATATCCGTCGGTGCCAACCTTTCTTACAATCTTACAACTTACTCTGTGAGTGAAGAGAATAATCAGAGTTTCTTAAATCAGACCTATAACGCTGACATTACTTACAAGCCTACAGACTATTGGATCTTCAGCACAAGATTAAGAACAAGGGTTTTTACCCAGGAAAGTATCGGAGAGACTCAGACCATTCCATTACTAAATGCGAGCATCAGTCGATTTGTTACCAACAATCGCAAATTAGAAGTTAAATTTTCTGTATTTGACTTGTTGAATAAAAATCTGGGATTCAATCAGCGGTCTACACTTAATTATATAGAAACTGAAGAGATCATTTCACTCGGAAGGTATTTCATGGTAGGGTTTAATTATTCGATACGCGGCACTGAAGGAAATACAAGCAGAGGTGGAGGTAGAGGTCCTGGAGGATTCAGAAGGTAAAATTAACCCAGGTATCCTCCTATTCTACTATAAATCATTGGTGATTTAATCTGAGGTGTTCGGCCCTGATACATAAAGTAAGCAATACGTCCAGTAGGATTAAGTTGAAAGCCATTTTCTAGATATAGAATTCTGATTGTAGTTTGTTGTTCTTCAGGGATCACCAGGTAATCTTTCCCCATTTCAACCCTTATTTTGCTTAAAGCCCATCCCGAATGTTCATCTTTTGCTATGATTAACCCATCTCCCAGATTGGGCATAAAAAACCCCTTTATAGATTTACTTTCATATACCCAGGCATCATTAATATGAAATTTAAGAATGTATGATCTATCATATCCCATTGTCTCAAAATCTAATTTAAGGATGGCTGGAAGATCAGAATCCACACATTTCCTAACCATTGAGATATAGGTTGAAGTCTTATCAAGACTTACAATAGAATTGAAAATGTAGTGGTTAAAAAGAGTGAAGCCAAGCTTCTCATAGACCGGATATCCCATTTCTGTTGCAAGAAGATATATATTGGAAATTCCGGTTAGCCTGATTTCATTCATTAAAAATGTAGTCATCAACTTAGCGTATCCCCTTTTTCTGTGTGAAGGATGAACTATGATGTTTCCAAGCCATGCAACTTCTCCACAATAAATAATATGGCCTACAACAATCATTTGATCATCAATGACTCCTTTAAATGCTGAAAAGTAATTCCTTCCATGATGCATCCTGAACACTACTCTGATATCTTTCCAATCAGCAGGTTGAAGAGGAATCAATGCATCAATATCCTGACTTGTAATAGGAGAAAACTTCAATTATTTTATGTATTTCTTCAAATGTAATTCTTACTGCAATTTTTTGGTTCCGGTAAATTAAGATGTATCGGATAAATTCATCGACAAATCAATATTTGAGCAGGAACCTGATCCATATAATTTTAGGTTCATTATATTGAAGCAATAAATAAAACCATATGAATCCTAAATACCAATTCCTATTACTCCTTATTTTTTTCTTCAGCATTCACTTGATTCAGGCCCAGGACATGGATATCGAAAGGTTTCATGTCTTCATTGATGTAGAGACTGATGGCTCATTTAAGGTGAGGGAAGAAATTGATGTTAGATTTTTACAAGATCGAAGGGGTATTATCCGATCTATACCAACCAGAAACATCGTAAATGGAGAAGAAGTTAAAATAGATGTTACGGAAATCAAGGTTCCAGATTGGAATTACAAGATTCTTAATTCTAGAAATGGAATTGATATAAGAATTGGCGATCTTGATGTATTTCTCATCAGACTCCAGAAATATGTAATTGAATATCGAGTTTGGAATGCTTTTATCCATGCATCAGATCATTCGGAATTTTTTTGGAATTTAACAGGGAATGATTGGGGAGGAGATATCAGCAATCTGGCTTTTGAAATTAATCTACCTGATGAAATAGGAAGTAGGCCATTTGAGTATGATGCGTTTACAGGACTAGAAGGGATCAAAGGGGATGACTTCATCATCAGTCATGAAGGAAAATCTGTAAAAGGAGCAACGACTAAAACACTAGAACCAGGAGAGGGAATATCCGTTGTAATCAATCTTCCTAAAGGATTGATTACAGAAAATGTTGAAATACAAAATGATGATAGTGGTAACAATCAAAAAGTCAGAGATACTCGATCGTCAGATCGATCAGAAGGAGGTTATCCTTTCTTACCTGCAGCTTTATTGGCCTTATTATTTGGAGCTTACAGAAGGCATGGAATAAATCAAGGAACACTTAAGGATGAAGAAATAAAAGAAAAGTACTACCCTCCCGAGGATATGAATCCGGCAGAAGTAGGCACTTTTTATGATTTTACAGTACACAGTAGAGATTTAATCGCTCTAATTCCCAAATGGGGTAACCAGGGATGTGTAGAAGTAAGAAGCATTCCAGATCATAAAGGAGATCCCGAACTTTATTTCTACAAATTAAAACGGCTTCCTCTCGATACCCCCCAATACGAATTAGATTTCTTTAACGACCTCTTTAAAAATGGAGATCAGGTATTCATCGGTGATTTAAAAAACAAATTTTATCAGGATTTGAGCAAGGCAAAATCCAGGGTAAATAAAGAAATTAAGAGTAGGGAGCTGTATGATTTTAATTCCATGCAATATTTTAAAAGATGGCCCAATATTGTTGGTTTCATTTTATGTCTTATCGGAGGAATATTATTAATGGTTATTGCAAATATGTTCATCACGGGAGGAATGATGATCCTCATCGCTGTTATCTTATTGGTGTTTTTGATAAGACGGCCTAAGCTCACAGAAAAAGGTTTATCACTTCATAATGACCTGCGAGGATTCTATAAATTCCTTAAAAATCCAAAACCCTCTAAGTTGAATCAATTGATCAAGCAAGATGAGCAATACCTTGAGAAAGTATTTCCGTATGTAGTCGCCTTTGGGCTTGATAAAACATGGAATAAAAATATTTCAAGTCAATATCCGGACTATACACCTCCACCATGGTATTATTACCAAAACGTAGATGGTACCAGAAGGACAGCTACTTCATGGTCAGATTTTGGAACCAGTTTCAACGTGAAGACCATCAACAGTGTCTTCAGTAGTGCCCCTCAATCTACTGGTAGTAGTTCCGGAGGATTTTCAGGTGGAAGTTCCGGAGGTGGATTTGGAGGGGGAGGTGGTAGCAGCTGGTAAAAGAAAATTACCTTTACTTTATCATGAAACAGATAGAAACAAGGGAAGACATTATGCTCTTAGTTGATACTTTTTACCATAAAGTGAGAAAAGATCCAATCATCCAACATTTCTTCAATGAAGTAACAGAAATAGATTGGAAGGCCCATATGCCAACCATGTACGATTTCTGGGAAAGTCTTCTTTTGGATAATCCTGTGTACAAGGGTAATCCGATGACCAAGCACATTGTACTGGATTCCAAATCAAGGATGGAGCCTCAGCATTTTGACAGGTGGATTGAATTATTTCACGAAACCCTGGACGATCTATTCACTAGTGAAAAAGTTGCAATGGCTAAATCCAGATCTTCTGATATCAGGAGATTAATGCAGTTTAAAGTTGAAACTTCGAGGAGTTGAAATCTTTTAAGCAGTTTTTCTATTTCATCTTAGACTGGCTATACATCCAATCCAATAATCCTTCATATTGATAAGCAGGGGTCCAGGCATCATGGCCCACTCCCGGAAATTCAACATATTCTACTTCCTTAGCTCCAGCCTGAAGTAAAGCCTGGTGCACATCTCTTGAAAGTTGAGGGGAGACTACCTGATCGTCAGCACCGTGAAATATTTTCATCGGAACATGCGCATAATTTTTGGCGAAAGCTGTATCTCCACCCCCACAGATGGGAATCGCTGCAGCGAATTTTTTGGGTTCTCTAGCCAGATAATCAAATGTTCCAAAACCGCCCATTGATAATCCTGAAATGTATATTCTATTTGTATCGATAGGATATGAGTCTATCATATTATCAACAACTCCCATTACACGTCCCAGGGATGGATCAACCGGACCTGAAGACACAGGCTTCCACTCACCATCAATCTCTTCCATCGCGGCCCAAAATTCATCTTTAGGACACTGGGGGAAAACTACAAAAGATGGATATTTCTCCCGGATAGAATCACTCTTGAAAATTGGAGCAATGTGAACCAATTGTGCTTTATTGTCATTGCCTCTTTCTCCAGCTCCATGCAGAAATAAAACCAAAGGATACAATTGATCATCGTCAACTGAAAGCGGTTTTAGAAGATTATACAAAACCACATTTCCAGTACTATCATAAAAAGCGACCGCCTCCCAGCCATCTGGAGATACCTGAGAATTTATTACTGAGGACTGATCTGTCTGCTTACAGGCCGAAAATACAATTACAAGAAATAGAAAAATTTGCCTCATAATTTTTGGTTGAGGCATGAAGATAAGAATTTATATAAACGACTAACTGGCTTGTTGGTAAAGTGATTCAACTTCCAGTCTCTGGCCTTTCCCGTTGAAATAATCTTTTCTCAATGGGATTCCATTAACATCATTTGTGATCATAACTTTCAACAGAAACTGGCTCTTTTCAGAGAAGTAAGTTTCTTCAATAATATGACACCACTGATCATATTTCTGAATACAATATCCTTCAATTTCCCCTTTATCATCAAGCATAGGAAATTTCATATTATAGCCTTTGTTGGAATTCTGGCTATTGAGAAATGATCTTAAGCTGGTAAATGCTTGCTTGCTTATTGCCTTAGAAAAGTCTGTGGTTCTCATGATTAAGAGGTTTTGTTATATCTAACACGCATTAAACACCAAAAAGGATGCAATTGATCGAAGGTTTTAACATTTTTTTATACTAACATCACATTTAATCCATTGAAATACAATCAAATGCACCAAACTGTGATAGTAAATAAATGATTTCAACATTGCTTTTATATACAATGAAGTACACCT
The DNA here is from genome assembly GCA_013002995.1 of Saprospiraceae bacterium. Lineage (GTDB taxonomy): Bacteria > Bacteroidota > Bacteroidia > Chitinophagales > Saprospiraceae > JABDLO01. The sequence goes on from JABDLO010000321.1 coordinate 16,019, forward strand.
CTCTGGATTTTTTATATCTGTTATTTTTACCGTACCATCATTAATTTTCATCTCGAAGAGGTGAATTATACTTCATTTATCTCCTAAGATGTATTTTGTGCGAATGAATATTCCACTGATTTCGGGAAATCAAATTCAAGAGTTGATTGATTACTCTGAGCTTATTAGTTTACTGAAAGTAGCTTTTGCTTCCGGGGACATTAAGGTTCCTCTTCGCAATCATTATCATCTCTCCGATGAAGATATTCTATTAACCATGCCGGCCTGGGAAAAGGATGGTCCGACGGGCATTAAACTAGTAACGGTTGTTCCGGAAAATCCTTCCAGAGGGATTCCATCCATCAATGGTTTATACATCCATTTTGGTTCAGATACCAGGGTACCACTGTGTATCTTAGATGCTAAGGCCCTGACCAATAAACGTACTGCAGCTGCTTCTGCCCTTGCAAGTTCCTTTCTCTCAAGAGAGGATTCAAAAAAACTTCTATTCCTTGGAACGGGGGCTTTAGCCCCCGACCTCATCAGGGCCCATTGTAGTGTCAGATCTTTTGAAACGGTCTATATATGGGGCAGGAATTTTCAAAAAGCCTATCTTATTGCTAATCAATTTTCTACGGAAAAGATTACCGTTAAACCCATTGTGGATCTTGATGATATCATCCCACAAGTTGACATCATATCCGCTGCAACCATGGCAAAGGAACCTTTGATCAAAGGAGAGCTGGTTTCTGAAGGGACTCATATAGATCTTGTCGGAAGTTATAAACCTGACATGCGAGAGGCTGATGATAATCTGATCCTTAAATCTGAGATTTATGTTGACACCATAGAAGGAGCTACCAAAGAGAGCGGTGATATCGTTATTCCATTATCAAAAGGAATCATAAATGCTGCAGACATTAAAGGCGAACTCGCAACATTGTGTAATGGAAGTGTGAACGGAAGAAATTCTACTGATGAAATCACCTTTTTTAAGTCAGTAGGATATGCTTTGGAAGACCTTGTCGCAGGTGAATATTTTTATCAAAAATGGTTGACTGAAAATGAGTAATAC
>JABDLO010000357.1 GCA_013002995.1 Saprospiraceae bacterium
ACATTGATCAGATTACCACTGGACTCCAATTCACCTCTGAAATAGTTATAATTCCTATCAGTCCTACCGGATTGATTGTTATAGGTAAAATAATACTGTAATCCGGTGATGAATACATTCTCAAACGATCGTTGAAGCCTTAAATCCTGTTCCAACAATTCTTCGAATGCTTCCGTTTTATTGGTCACTCTGACCTGGTTGATCACCAACGGATACACTTCATGCGTTTTGGTGCTGGTCTCTTTCCATCTGTAACCATACTTGAATAAGGCACTTCTTAAGGTGTAATATTCGATTCTTCTTTGAAATGTAAAGTTGCTATTCAATAGGGTCCGGGGAATAAAGTTTCTTCCTTCACTGATCGTTACAAAAGGAACAATAAACCTGGGGAAAGCCAATTCTCCGGTGAGGTTCACATCCGCGGAATTAAGAAAACTCAATTGATCACCAATCTGAGCTTCAAGTTGAGTTCCCAATGATATTCTTAATCGTTCCCCTCCCGAAAAAAGGTTTTTATGGTTATAGGATACTGAAACACCTGTACCAAAAAAATTTCCTGATCTATTATTTAACTCAAATTCTCCTGAAATGCTCTGCATCCGCTCCGGTGTGAGATAAATATCCTGAACCATACTGCCTTTCTCAGCAGATCCACTCGCCCGATTTTTTATATTGACATAACGGAATAGTCCGAGGTCTAATAACCTGTTGATAGTGAGGTCCTGATTCTTTTTATGATAATGTGTTCCTGTATTTTGAAGAATCATCTTTTTGAGGACCCTATGATTGACATACGGTTGAGTTTCATAGATAATGATGTTATTGCCTACTTCGGTTACCTGATTTTTAGTAGAATTATGATCTTCAAGGGCGTAATTGGTGAATATATTGATGGAATCCAGGGTGTATTGGGCATGAAGAGTAGAATCTGAAGGCTGCAAAATCTGCATGTATATATTGACCTTATTGTCCACTAGGCTGGTATCCACATAGTAGAAGATGTTTTCTTCAGAAAAATCTGCAAATCCATTATTATTGGCCAGTGCCGTCAATCTGGAACGTTCATAGATCAACCTATCTCTGTCATAATAATTGTCTTCCTTTAAAATCACCCTCTGATTTGATCTGTTTAGCTTTAAGGATGCATATGTTGAATCAGTAGGAAATATCAGACTGTCAATGGTGTATCGCTTATTCAGCTCAACAGTACATTCCATTGTTACTTTTTTATCTCTGCTGGTAGTATCGCAACCTGTGATAGATGAATAGTATCCTTTACCTCTGAGATAATAATCTAATTTCGCCTCTGTATTTAATACCATCTGATCATGGTATATGACCGGAGCTTTTCCCAGTTTATTCTTCACCCAGTTTTTAAATCCACTCGTTCCTGTTGAATCATATATATTATAAAAACCCAGGTATATGTTGAAGAGTCCGGCTTGTGTGACTTTCGGCAAAAGTAATCTGGTTTCTACATCGAAATTTTCGATTCCGACCACATTCTGTGGATCCTGAATACTTAGTATTGCTTCTTTAAATAATAATTCATCTTCATTTAAACCTTTAGTAGAGCTACAACTGCTCAAGAAGTATAATAATAGAATGCTTACCGGGATGATTAATCTCGAAGGAAATAAATGATATGTAATTATAGTCCTCACCTATTTCTTCTCAGTTTTTGAATCAAATTCCTTGTTGAAGTAAATACTGACACCGTTTCTGGAAGTATTTTCATTGAGGAGTCTGTCATAATCTGTTTTCGAAAATACACGCAGCCTGTAATTTCCTGATTCTGTCAATCTGTATTCAAATACAAAATCACCAACAAATGATGCAAAGCTACCGGACTCAAGCGAATAATCATCCCAGTTTAAATTTCCCCCTGCTGAAATGGATATTCTGTCATTGTATAATCTTTTGGAAACATTTAGTCCCACTTCGGTGACATTAACAGACCCACTTTCTCTTAAATATTGAGAATTATAGGAATTTAGGTCAATATTCACATCGACACCTTTGATAACATTTTTGGCCAGACGGTTCAACTCACTACTGATAAGATTGCTGATACTTGAAAGTGCAAAATTTTGACCTACTTTTTCAAGACCTGTATTGGATGTTTCTGTAGATATAAATTGATTGAGGATCAGTAATGCAAATACCTGATTATTTAATTCATCCGGATTATTTCTAAGGCTATTTAATTTACGATCAACTACTGCAACAATATTTCCTTCCTGTAATTCTGGAATGCGGATATTAAGCTGAATTTCCGGAGAAAGTAGAGAACCATTTAATGAAAGTATAACTTCAACATTAGTTCTTCTTCTTGCAGCATTAATCTCGGAATCAGAAAGGCTTACTTCATTTTTAATAAGTTCGTAAGGTGATGTATAAGCAGTATATACCGCATCTACATCGAGTACTGCGTTCAAAGGGTTACCATTAAATCTGATTGAACCTCCAGGGACGATTTTAAAATTACGATTCACAAAATCTCCGTAGGAGAATGAATATGATCCTTCAGATACCTGATAATTTCCATAAATCTCTTGTTGCCCATTGGGCTTAAAGTTTACCCTTAGGTCACCGGATCCTTTACAGATCAATTTATCCCCTGACAGTGGGTCAACAATAAATGTAAATTCGGCATCCTCGTTGACATTTAGGTTCATATTGACATTGTATGGATATAGTCGTGCTACTTGCTGTAGGTATCGTGTAGATTGATTTTCGAAGTCTTCAGGCTTTCCATAGCGGATAAAATCTTCCTTCAGGATTGATTCTGTCTGCGAAAAAGGAGATATGGTCAGATCACTCTTGTCCAGAATGCGTGCAGTGGCATTAACGGTAACCAGATCAGGTGGACCTGTTAGCCTGATATCTGTATCGAGGATGATCTTCCCATAAAATATAGGATTAATACGCGGCGTGGTATTTAAGAAAACAAACTTGTCTGTGTTCAATGAAAGATCAAGTTGGAAGCTATTGTAGAAATTATGATTGATGATCCCTGAAACGAGAGCAGAGTTTCCCTGATCATCATTCAAGGTCAAAGATCCGATGTCTATCTTTTTGTTGGAAAACTTTATCTGGTGGTTGTCAAAATCATACCGGGTATTATTTAGATCTACATTGGTAGAAATGTTTTCAAAATTCATTTCTCCGAAAATGTCAGGTTTTTCAAGGGTGCCTTCAACTTTTAATTCGCCATACATGATGCCCTTGCTGTCTGAAATAATCTCTTCCATGAATGGATCCAATAATCTCATCTCCAATAATCCCATATAGATGTCCCAGTTTAATTCCCGATTATTTGGATTGAAGGTCCCGGTTCCGATGATGTCATTTTCTGAACCGATCAGGTCAAATGTTCCTGATATGATATCTGATGTAGGATCATCATTGGCGGTGAGCAGGATGGAACCCACCGGTTTGGAATTGTAGTTGATGTCGCTTAATGTTAGATTTAAAAGAAAATAAAAATCTTCAGATAGGTCACGGAGTTCCATTTCACCGTTCATTAATCCGCTCATATCTACTGGGTCAGAGGCCAATAAAGTGATCCATTGTCTGATATTGAAATCTTCAAAAGTGATATCCATATTTTGACCCAGAGAATCAGTGGATCTAATCCTCATGCTTTCATCATCATCGAATATGTGAAGGTTGTTGATGTGGACTCCGTTTCTGAATGTAATCCTGTTGTCCTCATTGATATTCCATGCCGCATTATTGAGATTCAGGCTGTCATTGAGTGTTAACACCATTTCTCCGGATGATTCCCTTAACCATTGGGTTCTTAAATCAAATTTGGGGATATTGTCCTGGTCTTCAGCTGTAATATCAGCCAAGATTGAGTTTTCATTAAATGTTGATTGGATTGCCAGGTAAGGAACAGAGATGTTACCAACCGTATTTATATCGTATGCTTCAATTTGAAGATTTGGGAATTCTAATTCCTGATCAGTCCTTACCTGAATAATTTCAAATAGATTGGCATCGATTACCAGGCTATCTAGTCTTGAGTTGCTCTTTATGCGATGCTCAACAAGGTCTAATTCTAAATCTATTTTACCCTTACTTAGGAATATTTCATGATTGGAGATGATATTATTGATGGGATCCAATGATGAAAGATTTCCCTTGAAATGAATGTTTTTTGATTTCAAGGAAGATTCTGTGATAATGACTGAAGAATCTTGAGCAGCGGTATATAGGTTGATGATTTCACTTATTGCAGATGGAAGCTCTTTGACTCTGTAGGAACCATCTATATGGCCCGCCAGAAAGTTACTGGATATATCAATTTCAGTAATTTCATTGACGCGACTCAAATCAATCACAACTGAATCATCCTGATAATTATAAGGGCCCTGATTCATATATAAATCATAAAAGGCAATTCTCCCATTTCTTTCTGGTGAAATTGGGAGTTCAAAATTAGTCTGGAGGTTGGTCCTCATTCCCATCTGGGTATTGAAGAGATTTAATGCGGCAAAGTTGATCGTGTCAATGTCAGCATTGAAGTTCACTATGATGTTTTGCGAGGTTAGGTCTATGATTCCTGAATATGAAAGTGAAATATTTTCATCATCAACAATCAACTTACCATCCAGAAGGCAGTCAGTAAAAGCAGCATCAATGGTTATATTCTTATAAGTGTATCCGTTGTAAGTGACGGTTTCAATTTTTCCTTGTAGTCTGGAATCCAGGTTATTGACATCAAACCCTTTTCCTGAAAGGGTAGTGGATAAGCTGATAGTCCCGATATCATCCCGCTTGAGCAGCGTACCAACGTCAAAATCTTCAAAAGCTATGCTCCCATCGTATAGTGTATTTTCCAGTTGGTCGGCAATGGTCAGTTTTTTATTTAGGGTCACCTTTCCCAGATCTGATTCAAATAGCCCATTGATAGTAATGATGGATGGTCCACCGGAGAGATTACCGGAATAGACTATTGTTCCGAGACTGTCCAGGGCCATGGTTTCCAGTTTAGGAACTGGAAGATTTTGAATCTTCGTTCTGAATTGATCGATTTTCAGATCATATGTGAGATTGTCAGGGTTGGTTAAGTTCTGAATTTTTCCGGATAAGGAAGTTGAAATCTTATTATCCAGGTTGAGATTTATGTTTGATAATGCCAGCTGATTGAGGGGGCCAATTATAGTTCCTGAAGCAACTAAATACTGATATCGTTTTAGGCTATCAGGAATGGAGACAGAAGGAAGGAGTTTCCGCAAAGTAGCCTGGTCTATTTTTAAAGATCTCACATCTGCAGTAATATGCATTCGGTTCAGATTACCAGGCTTGTTGATGCGATAATTTCCTTGCAGCAATATGTTTTTCCCATATGAAAAATTTAGGTTCCTGACATTGATAATGTCATTTGATAATCGCAGCTCATTTGCTGAAAGGCTTGCTGGTGTTCCTTTTAATAGTTTAATGTTATCTGGTATGTATTGTTTTAAAAGCTTTAAGGTAGAGGCACTTAATTCTGCTGCAACATCAGTGAGCAATGCATTAATGGGGTCATCGGTCTTGATGTCTGCATTGAAACTCATGACATCTCTTTCTGTCCTTATATTGAGATCACTTAAAATCAATTGATTGCTATCGAAGGTTATCTGACCATTAAGGTCTGAAAAGTTGATTCCTAAACTTGTATTAAAAGCTGATGGATTGATGTTGGCAACCAAGTTGTTTTGATCTATTTTTATATCAGATGAATTAAGCGTTATGCCTGAAATAAGAAGTGTATCACCTGGAGTAATTCTAGAAAAAGAATGATCTGAAATACTGATTCGGTCAACAGAAATCAATAGTCCAAGGTCGGGCATGATAAAGCTACCAGATCCAGGATCAGATTCTTTGATGGGTGTTGACGATTGCGACACACTACCAGAAGAGAGTATGAGATCTGATAAAGAGTAAACGTTGTTCCTGATATCAAAGGTGTTGAAATCCAGTGTGAGTTGTTTTTCATGGAATATGATCTTTTGATCCGGTGTAACATAACTTCCATATAGGTTATTAATATGCACATGATTGAGGTCAATCTGCCATGATTCTTGTTGTGTGGAAGGTGTTTCACCCTGATTCTCAGATGAGAATAAGAAGGAAAAGTTATGGTCACCTTCTTGTTGTTGAATGACATTGATGACTGGATTATCCATGGTGGCAACATCGATGCTCAATTCTTTTTTAAAGAAGGAGAACACACTGACATCCAGGTGAAGTCTTTCAGTAAAGAGGAGGGTGTCTTGTTGTTGATCCTTTATTAGTAAACCTGTAATCGTGGCTTCATCGAAGAAGTTGATTTTAATGTCATCAATGGTGATTTCTGCATTGAGACTACCTGATAAAGAGGATAATATCTTAGCGGCAATAAAGTTTTGCACTAAAGACGTCCTGAGGCTTAACAGCAACAAGAGCACAATCACCAGGAAGATGGCCAATGTGATTCCAGTTTTTCTTAAAATGCCCTTGTATTTGCTCATTTAATAAGTCCTATGGTCGCAGGTATATAATGGGTCTGCGGTCTAAATAACGTTCATTGTCTTGACTGCTGTACAAATGTAATTCAATAAAGTGATTGGTATCCTTAATTTTTACTGCAACGATGTACTGATGTCTATAGATTGATAGAATTCAATAGGGCTGATTGTTCGATATAATCATTCTTTTATGAAAAGGAATATACTGGAGTAATACACTTAAGATTATTAAGATTCATTGATAAACCCTTATGAAGGGGTTATAGAATTAGAATTTCCCCTTCTTTTTAAAATCTACATGATTTATCTCATACAGACATGTGTTTTTTCAATAGACTTTTAGATGTATCTTTATTGTCCTTTGCCGCAGTGGCGGAATTGGTAGACGCGCACGTTTCAGGGACGTGTGTCCAATGGATGTGGGGGTTCGAGTCCCCCCTGCGGCACAAGATTCTAGGGTACTTTCCAGACTGGATTAAATAGTAAGCTTCTTTGATTTCAATAATGAATTAGGGGAGGAGAAGCCTGTCTTGATCGAAATGCAATGCAGCATCAGGAAGTCCCCCCTGCAGCACTGGGAGTTGCAAATTTATTTGCAACCTGTAGCAAAGATTAAATAGCAATTGAATAAGGGTACTTCACTTAAAACTTGCTCATACAAACTTCATTCAAAGATTCATAGATGCAGTATCATTAAGTTGGTGCAAGATTATGAATATGAAGCTTTCACTAATCATTCATTCCATTTCTTTCAAATAAATTTGAAAGTCCATTATCTACTCCACCCAATCAGCTACAAATAAATTGGTCTCACGTGTTCCTCCATTGTTCCTGTTGCTGGCAAAAACCAGTTTCTTACCATCATAAGAAAACATTGGGAATGAATCAAAAGTATCATCAAAAGTGATTTGCTCCAATCCGGTTCCATCTACATTGATCATATAGAGGTTGAATGGGAATCCTCTTACACTGCCATGATTAGATGCAAAGATGATCTTCTCTCCGGAAGGGTGGAAAAACGGTGCCCAGTTGGCGTTGCCGAGATCAGTGATCTTAGTTAATTCACTTCCATCCACATTGCAGACGTACAATTCCATTTCAGTGGGTTGTACCAGACCTTCAGCAAGGAGGTCTTTGTATTCTTTGATTTCTTCATCTGTCTGGGGTCTTGAGGCACGAAAGATCAGCTTGGTGCCATCAGGGGAGAAGAAAGCGCCACCA
>JABDLO010000365.1 GCA_013002995.1 Saprospiraceae bacterium
CCATTGATATCGTTACCTTTTACACCGAGATGATTGGTCCAGGAAACCTCGTATGGGGATTCACCGTAATCCGGAAGTTCAATATTATCACCAAATGCAACACATAGCTTTTTCTGGTCTTCTGGAACTGCATAATGCTCTACTGCTCCCGCATCAATTCTGCCACCTTGAATTCGTGGTCCACTACCCCGGTAGTCTAGAGAAATGTTAGATTCAAAGGCATAGGTTTCATTACCAATATCAATGGCAGGAGAGCAAGAAGCAAGTTTCACATCTCTGCCATCTGTACTCAATAATATCGGATTTGAATTAAATACATTTTCATTACAGAACAGAGACGCAATTCCTTCTTTGGTAACAACATCATCACATTGATAGAATTGAATCAGGTTATTATTAAAATTTAGCGTGGTATTCTTTAAGAATACCAAAGGCTGTTGCTCGCCGCTTTCATGATAAAAGATTGAATTATTAATACTCACAGAGCTTTTCCCTTCTGTAAGAAAATACATCAATGCCTTAGAATCTGTACCTAGAAAAGTATGGTTGGTAACTTGAGTGAAATTGGAAAAGAAGGTACAATTGGTTAGTTTCCAGTCCCCTAAGGCTTGACCATTCTGATCCAAAAAGAATAATGGGCCTTCATTATAAGTGAATACGCCATTAGAACAGTAGACATCTGGTAGTGATTGATCCGTGGCACGAAGCATAACGGCAGAACCTATCAACTGATTTCTCATCATCAAGTTGGATTCCATCCTCAAACTAGACAATTCACTGCCATTTATGAGGGTAGTTACATGATTTCGTATGAAGTCATTCTCAATGATCTGAGCATGAATTTCTCCCGGCCCGTCATTGATAAAGTTTAAGATATAGTCTTCCTCACCTTCCATATGCGTGAGATCCAGAATATCATTTTCATGAAAATTAAAATACACCATTCCACCTTTATTATTCACTTCAACACCTCGATCAAGATGAGAGGAATAAAGCTGGTTGTCAATCAGGTTTAATGTTAATCGATCAGCATGATTTATAATATCAAGAAACCGATTTGATCCTGCACTAATAAAATTTCCGGATATATTGCTTTTGAATAATAATTCCTGATTGTTCCCGGACATATTAAGAATGATCTCAGATGCCGAGCTGGCGATTTCTCCACTTCTGATCTGGGAATCCAGAATTCTATGTTGAACATCAACTGCAAGTTCTTCAGCATATATCAGGTTTGCATTTTTTCCTGCTTTGTTGCTGTAATAAAAGCAGATGTCAATATGTATCAATGCCTTTCCACCATTTTTACCGGCAACAACCATTGCCGCTCCATAGCCATTGGCATAGTTTCTCAGGAAGTCTACCTGTTCAAGCTTAACCCCTGAAATTTCTTCATTCTCGGTGCTGATGTACATTCCTGCAGCACTTCCACTGAGATCATGGATATTGCTTCCTGATGATCCGTTGGCATATCCCTCAGCAATATCAATACCGTTCAATAATGTAGAGGTGTCAACATCAATAGCTGTAATTACTGTATAAGAATTATCACTTCTTCTAGAACGATTACCGATGTTTCCACTCAATATGGTAGGAAATCTGGATATCATTCGCTGCTTTTCATTTTCTTCAGTTCCTTCAAATCCTCCATACCATTTCTGTCGTGATTTCATTTTAAATGTGGCATTTCTATGTGTACCCTGTGTGGGATAGTAAGTGCCTTCAGCAATCCACAGTTCATCACCTTCATAACTGTTATTGATAGCTACTTGTAAATCTGTATATGCATGGTCCCATGAGCTGCCATTATTGTTCCCGGAGGCGTCTTGCTTAACATAGATCACCTGCTGACCTGAAGCGGAACAAAAAATAAGCATCAAAAATAATGATATAAAGATCCTGACAATCAATATTATGTAGTAGTTGAAGAGTGAAAAATAAAACTAATTTGTTTTATTTTATGAAGTAAATGTGAATCTAATCATTTCTTTTTATTCAATTAGGATTGAGATGATTTGAAGTGTTTTAAAAAATATTTACTTTTGTATTCCTAAAACTGATTTTTCATGAAATATTTATTTTCCTTTTTTTGCATTACATTCTTTAGCCTCCATGCCTCTTCGCAGGCATTTCTGCATAGCGATTTTACTTTCATTACAGGCGTAGCCACTGCGTCTGGAACTGTTGAGCAAGTTGGAAATTTTGATGCCAATGTGGGCATTCTGGGTGGAGAGATTGACTACACTGTTACATCTACTAATGGTAACTCTTTTATGGTCATAACTGGGTCAGAGTTTTATATGGGCTTTGAAAGTGAAGGAGAAATAGAGATAGTCTGGGATGGAGTAGATGGCGATGCCTTTAATATTGATCACTCTGCACCGATAGTAGATCTTGGGACATGTGGTGATGTGTCGATAGGATTCAATAAGGATCAATTTCTTACAGTACCTTTGGATTTTGACCTTACTATTGAGTTTTATAACTCTGCATCCGATTACATTACCTGGACAGGTCCGGTCAGCTTATTAAATGGCCCTCTATCTGTAGATGTGAATACATCCATGTTTCAGACCGTAGGAGCTACTTTTGATTTTAATAATGTAACGGCCATCAGACTTGTCCTTGGTACTACTAGCGGAAGCAATGTCCCTGGGTTAATAGAAACCTTCAGTTGGACTCCTGACTTAAGTCCTACAACTCCATGTGATCCATTACCAGCGGCCCCAATACCTACTTTAAGTCAATGGGGGCTAATTGCATTACTTTTATTGAGCTTGATCTTTGGGACACTTGCTATATCAAGAAGGAGATCTTATTCGGTAGTATAAATACATTCACTTTCTGTATCCTAGGTTAATTTCTCTGAAAAGTGTCAACTATTCATTGAACATTTAGTGAATGCGATAAACAGAACCCATACGAGATCATTTTACCTTTCTAAGTACTTCAGTTTTCTGTGAGTAAAGTGAGTCATTTAATTATGTTGAGTGTGCTGCTTTATATAGATGACTTGTTGTGCCTCCACTTGTATGATGCAGAACTGGCATATAAGGATATGATAATTCTTGATATCAATGATTGGAGTATTCTTAGCGTAAAGCAATTCCCCTGTCAACAGGACTTCAATTATTCACATATAATTGATTAACAATTGATTGCATAAGGTCTTTCTCCTTAATAATCAGTATATTTATAAAAGGTAGTTGACCCATGTTATATCGAATTTTCATCATATTGACCATTCTGACTTCCAAGTCCTGTCCTCAACAACCGGATTTTAATTACTATGAAGAGGGAATTGCTTCCTACTATCATGACGCATTGGAAGGTAACCTTACGGCAAATGGGGAAGTCTTCACACAAGATAAACTTACTGCTGCTCACCGGACGCTTCCTTTTGGAACACGGGTTTTGGTACATCGACCAGAGGTTGATAAAAGCATTTGGGTTACTATAAATGATCGAGGTCCATTTAATTACAAAAGAATCATTGACCTGAGCAGAAGTGCAGCTGATTCACTGGGCATGGTACATGATGGGATCAGTGATGTAATCATAAAGGCCAGGGTTGCTGATTCTCATTCTAATGTAGGTGATGACTGACCATTCCGAAGGATCAGATTGACTAAATGTCAATCTGAAGGGAAGGAACCTCGACCTCCGTGTCGAGGATGGGTGGCTAATCCTTTGGTGTTGATAAGATGGCAAACCTCCTAGAACGTTTCAATATTTTCTTCCAGAACAGAATGATCTCTTAGGTTTACAAAATCGTCAACAAGGTATTTCCCTTTCTCACAGGCTTCATACCATTTTTTAATCCTAAGATCCTGATCATTTTTATAAGTGTAAAAGTCTTGAAGGGAGGTCAGTTGTCTATCAGGAAGCATATTGATGAAATCCTCTGATGGGTAAAGCAATACCGTATCCTGGTGATGCTTTGAATATCTTAACCTTGTCCACTTATCAAACCATCCCGGTCTGATAAACGGAAGGAAATGAGGATAGAGAACTACCCCATCTAAATTCTTATATTTCAAGTCCAGATGATAATCCATTATCCCTCCATCCCAATGCTCAACACCATTAATATTTATGGGTTTCATAGAGACAGGAATGGCACCACTGGCCCGAAGAGCAGGAATGAGATTATCAGAGTTGAGTGCTGAAATGGTAGAATTTATACCATCATCAGCTATGATTTCATTAGATGCTGTTGTGAAAAAGTGTCTCGACAAAGATAGGTTCATTGACCTTCTATGGAAAAGATTACCCATTGCTATAAGGCCAAATCTGAACTTTAGAAATAGGTCACTTCTCCCTTCAGAATTAAAATGTGCCCTCGTAGTTGATATATGTAGTTTCCTGGTCGGGTGTTGTAGTATGGATTTGTGTCCTCCATCTCCCAATGCATCCAGAATAATCCTGTGACAAGTTTCACTGATGGTTGTGGGTGAGAAAGGTGCATCATACCGTTGGTTTAAATACCCCTCTCTCAGCCTGAAAATAGCATCTAAAGGGTCATCTAATAAATAACACATGCTTCTCCATACCCCAATGGATCCTCCCAGAAAGTGAACTTCTCGTTCTTGGTCACTAAAAAACTCCTTGTTTAGATAGCGATCTAATTCATATAGAATGATCCATTTCGGCCCACCTGCAGCAGCAGCCATTGCTGATACCACAGATGGATTTAAACCTTCTTCCATGATGCGATTGTAGGCCCTTTTACCAGCTTTAATTTTTAAGTATTTTGTTACTCCCATTGTTCAGTAAAGATGAATTCAAAATGACATTGTAAATATATAATTCTGAACATCGATTGATTTACCAATGTGAATCAGTAATTTCATCTGAAAATCAAATTACATGAAATCATTTATTATCTCCATGATGTGCATAGCTTGTTTTCTGGCCTTTACGACATCCTCACTTAAGGGACCTGAAGATCATCCTGAATTTAAATCCGTACATGAAGCCGTTTCTAATTATGTGAACGGACTTTACATGGTTGATACTACTTTGATTGAAGCAAGTGTCCATCCTGAATTAAGGAAAAGAGGATATTGGTACAATTCCAATGCAGGAGCATACAGGGATAATCTTGATATGTCATTCAATCAATTGAGAAGCCTGGCAGGAAAATGGAATCTTGATGGGAAGCAGGCCAATGAAAAGACAATCAAGAAAATCGAAATTTACGATATCAATTCTAAGACTGCAACAGCTCGATTAACAGCAGCATGGGGATTGGACTATTTTCATCTTGCTAAGCTGGATGATAAATGGATGATCATGAATGTATTATGGCAATCGTTACCGGAAGAGGAGTCTAAGTAAGCGACAGAGATAGATATGAAATTCAATAAAAAGACAGTCATTGCGGGGTTTGCCCTCTTTTCAATGTTTTTTGGTGCAGGTAATCTCATACTTCCTCCATACATAGGTAATAACGCTGGAGACTCATGGGGATTGGTGACTATAGGTTTCTTACTCTCTGCAGTTATAATTCCGATACTCGCTGTAATGGCCCATGGTAAGCTCCAGGGAACCATGTATGACATCGGTAAGAAAATTTCTCCATTGTTCAGCTCTGTATATTGTCTGATTATTTACCTTATAGCAATAACACTTCCTTCTCCCAGAACAGCAGCTGTAACCCATGAAATGGCCATCCAACCTTTTTTTGATAGCCACCCGATACTAACATCTCTGATCTATTTTATCCTCGTAATGATTTTTGCTTTAAACAGAAGTAAAATCATTTCAATTCTTGGAAGGTATCTGACACCGATTATAGTATTAATATTATTGGCCATCATTGTCATTTCCTTTGGTGGAGCATTTGCTCCAATGGCAGAGCGGTCTATGGAAGCACCTTTTAAATCAGGGATGCTGGAAGGCTATCAGACCTATGATGCCATAGGAGGAATAGTGGTGGGTGCTGTCTTAATCATCTCTTTAAGGATCGCTGGAGAAAATGATTACCATGAGAATAGAAAAATAATAAATGGTGCAGGCCTTATCAGTGGAATTGGTCTCGCCACAATATATACAGGGTTGATCATTGCCGGAGCCCTGACCAATGGAGAATTTGCTGATGATGCCGGAAGAACAGCCTTGCTGTCAGGACTCAGCAAATTAACTTTGGGAGATGCAGGTAATGTGTTTTTGAGTGTATTGGTTGCTCTTGCGTGTTTTACAACTGCTGTAGGTATAGTAACAGGAGTTTCAGACTACTTTAAAGGTATACTAGGTCAATCTGATCGGGTATATATCTGGACTGTAATCATTTCAAGTATCCTGGGTATTGCCATAGGCCAGTTTGATGTACACTACATCATTGTTGTGGCTATTCCAGTTTTAATGTTCATTTACCCATTGACCATTATTATGATATTGTTAAATGTTTTACCTGATAGATGGGTGACTCCCGGGGTATTCAAGCTGGTTGCAGGGGTTACGTTTCTATTTAGCATTCCCGATTTTTTATCAAGCATAGGGATGTCAGACAGTATGGCTCCATTAAAATCTGCACTTCCACTTGGAGAATCATCCCTCGGATGGTTTCTTCCTGCATTGATCACTCTTTTATTCTCAGGAATATGGATCAAGATGAGGAAAGTATAAGACATTAAAGAAGGCTTCCGCTTTTAGTTCTGAATTTATGCTTATAATTTCTTAAATTTAAACAGACGAAAGCTTTTTCTACCCGTGAGCCAATCATACCTTAAAATCTGGTTGATATGCTGAAGGAAATGCATATCACCAGGGTAACCGCTATTTTATCTCCTCTTCCCGATAACATGCTTCGGGTATTGGCTGAAGATGGATATAAATACCACATTCAATCTCTTTATTCTGTCAAGGACATAAACTTAAGTTGGGCCTCTGAAATATTCTGTCAAAAGCTATTAAACATATGGAGACTTAAGCACTCTTCATTGGCCGGAATTCATTTGCATCCTGATCTTGTGAGAAAATTCAGACCTGCATTTAATGAAAGCCAGATGTATACCGGAATCAGAAATGAACGGGAATATAT
>JABDLO010000375.1 GCA_013002995.1 Saprospiraceae bacterium
CGTTTTTCCTGTTCCTGTTTCCCCGACGAACAAGATATTGGCCTTCTCTATCTCGATAGAATCTTTATCATTAGACAGTTTATGATTCAGTCTCTTGTAGTGATTATACACTGCCACACTCAAAAACTTTTTTGCTTCATCCTGTCCTATAACATATTGATCCAGAAAACCCTTGATATCTACAGGTCTTATATTAGTAGGAAGAGCAAATTCCAGCTCCTTATCGAAGCTGGACCTGCTTTCTTCTTTTACAATGTCAAATGCTTGTTCTACACATACCTCACATATGTGGCCATCAATTCCTGCAATGAGCAGGTTGACCTCTTTTTTATCTCTTCCGCAGAAAGAGCATTTCATATTGGAGTTTGATTTAGCCATTACGCTTTATCTTTGGTGCGAGGATTATCTCTGTCAAGTACTTCATCTACAAGACCATAATTCTTCGCTTCTTTAGCTGTCATCCACTTATCTCTGTCTGAGTCTGCTTCTATATTTGCAAATTTCTTGCCTGTATGGAAGGCAAGTATATCATATAGCTCATCTCGGAGGCTCTTGATCAGATTGTATGAGATCTCCATATCAGAGAATTGCCCCTGCATTCCTCCTGACGGTTGGTGAATCATTACCCTTGAATGTTGAAGACAGGTCCTTTTTCCTTTAGTTCCTGCAGCCAGTAATACAGCTCCCATTGATGCAGCTAATCCAGTACAGATTGTCCCTACATCCGGTGAAACATATTGCATGGTATCATACATCCCTAATCCAGAGATTACTGATCCTCCTGGGCTATTGATAAACATCTGTATATCTCGCTTTGGATCTGTAGATTCAAGAAATAAAAGTTGAGCCTGAACCACATTTGCGACATAATCATTAACCGGAACTCCCATGAAGATGATCCTGTCCATCATCAATCTTGAGAAAACATCCATTCCTACTATATTCATCTGCCTTTCTTCAATCACCTGGGGTGTAAACCCATTAATATTAGGCACCGTAGTATTCATGTACTTTTCAAGGTGCATGCTGCTCATTCCCATATGCTTTACAGCATACTTCTTAAATTCATCTTTTGGAAACATATTATAAGTTTTTATAAATATAAAAATTGAGGAACAGGATTGCTTCTATATAACTAGTTATTCTGCGATTCGTTTAATTCTTTAACAACTTCCTTAAAGTCTTCAAGAGTAATCTTTACTTCATTAAAGTTCAGGTCATCCTCCAATTTATCAAATATCTTAGCCGCCTGGACTTCTTCATATACCCTATTCACTTGCTCCTGATTACTTAATAACCTATTGGTCATATCGTTAAGTGTATTTTCATCCATAGGATATCCCTGCATGTAAGAAAGTACTTTATTTCTCATTTCATTTCTGATCTCCTCAGGATCTACCTGGATCTCATATTTGGCACTCAACTTATTTTTGATTAATGTCCATTGGAGATTTTTCTTGAATGAATCAAAATCCTTTTCTATCTCTTCTTTAGATAATTTTTCATTGTTTGTCGCTAACCACCTCATAAGAAAATTATCCGGAGTGTCAATCTTGTTATTTTCCATGAGGTACTCCATCAATTCTCTGTTCATCACAAGTTTAGCCTGTTGCTTATAGTATTTCACTATTTCTTCCTTAATCTTCCCTTTCGCATCTTCTTCATTGTCTACGTCCTCATTGCCAAAGTATCCTTTAAAGAAGTCGGCATTAAGTTCGGCAGCTTCAACTCGTTGTACCTTATCTACGGTGCCTCTGAACATGTTGCCAATCTCTTTCTCCTCATCATCGTCAAGATTCAGAAGATACTTCCTGACGTAAGCTTCATCTTTATCTTTTTCAATAGTATTGATATCAAAGTCAAATTCAGACCCCTTCTTACCTTTTAGCAACGCTGACTTTACATCTTCATCATTAATAAGATTAACCAGGACTGTAAAATCAGTCTCCCATCCACCTTCTTTGATACTACCATCTTCAAGCTCTACCGCTTTTATAGTGAGAAGGTCGTTCTCTTCAATGTTATCTTCAATATCTACCTGCTTACCCAGTCGCTTTCTTGCAATGTCCAGCTCTTCTCGTACTGTCTCATCAGGAATTTCAACATCATAAAGATTTACCGGATCCTCCAGGCCTTGAATCTCAAATTCAGGAGCGACACCAAGATCAAATACAAATGTCATATCTTTCAATGCATTAGGATCGAATTCATATCTTTCCTGCTCTTCTCCTGGAAGAGGCTGTCCTAAAATATCAAGTTTCTCCTCTGCTATGTATTCAGATAAGCTCTTATTGATTTTATCCATTACAACTTCAGCAAGGACAGATTGTCCATACATCTTCTTAATGAAGTTCATAGGAGTTTTTCCCTTTCTGAATCCTTTCATCGAAGCTTTATTTCGATATTTTTTCAATTCATCGAGGAATGTTGGTTCATAATCTTCCTTTGATAAGGTTATAGAAACTGAACTATTTAAGTTGTCTTTTTCAATTCTTTCGATCTTCATACAGTGTAAACTTCTGAGTATTTATAGATTAATTGATGGATGTTCCATGTTCTACTGATTGTAGAAAATGAGTGTCTTTATCCATAATAAGTTAGTGAGGAACAATTGCTTAAAGCAAATGGTTTTAAAAAATTTAAAGAGTGCGGGTGGAGGGACTCGAACCCCCACACCTCGCGGCACTAGATCCTAAGTCTAGCGTGTCTACCAATTCCACCACACCCGCTCTTCAAAGAAAGGCTATAGAAATAGCGACGCAAAGATAAAATCTTTTTGGAAAATGTAAATTATTTCAAAAAATTTAGATCACATGAGATGAACTATCTTATATCATTGTTATTATGGTAGCATAATTGCTTATAAATCGGTAGGTTAGCTTTACCTTTACAGATTAAAGGATAATGCATATTTTATAAGGGGACTAAAAAAATTATGGCTGTAGCAGTTGAAATTAACGAACTTGAAAGGAAAGAAGTAGCTAAAGCTTTCAATAGCTTGATGCGCAAGATGAGAAAGTCTACCAATGAAGAAGACGTAGTTAATCTCAAGAAGGCGTACAAATTGGCTGTCCATGCCCACAGATTTCAGAGAAGAAAATCCGGGGAACCATACATACTCCATCCCATTGAGGTAGGAAGAATATGCTATGAAGAAATCGGTTTGGGACCTACTGCAGTCATCTGTGCCATCCTTCACGATGTGGTTGAGGATACTGAGGTTACCCAGGAAGAAATCCACGAGATGTTTGGAGATAAAATCGCTCGTATTGTCGATGGATTAACTAAGTTGGATGGACTTTACAATGTAGAAAGTCCACAGGCTGAAAACTTTAAAAAGGTACTTAGTACACTTGTCGATGACGTACGGGTGGTTTTGATAAAGATGGCCGACAGGTTGCATAATCTGAGAACCATAGGCCCGATGCCCAAGCACAAGCAATTGAAAATTGCAGCAGAAACTTCATACATATACAGTCCATTGGCCCATCGCCTGGGTCTCTATATGATAAAGACTGAATATACAGACATCTGTATGAAGATCACTGAACCGGAGACCTACAATGACATCACCAATAAATTAAAAGATACTGAGCAGGAGCGGAATAAATATATTAAAGAGCTGATAAAACCGCTCAAGAAAAACCTTGATCTGCTGGGCATTAATTATCGAGTAATCGGAAGGCCTAAGGCCATTTCCAGTATATGGAATAAGATCAAGAAGAAGAAAGTATCTTTTGATAAGATCTACGACCTCTTTGCCGTAAGGATTATAATTGATGTGCCCATCGACAAAGAAAAAAGTTTCTGCTGGCAGATTTATTCCATCATCACTGATGTATATAAGCCTATTCCAGAGCGGCTCAAAGATTGGGTCACTACCCCCAAGGGCAATGGTTATGAATCTCTCCACACAACTGTGATTGGTCCCGGAGGTAAATTTGTAGAAGTCCAGATCAGGAGTGAGCGGATGGATGAAATTGCAGAAAGAGGATTTGCAGCACACTGGAAGTATAAAGAAGTTAAAAATGAAAACTCTGTCTATGATGTCTGGCTAGACAATGTCAGAGTTATCCTTGACAATACACACAGTGATGCGCTTGAATTCATGAATGATTTCAAGACCAACCTTTTCAGTGAAGAAGTTTATGTCTTTACTCCCAATGGGGATATGAAAATTCTTCCCAAAGGTGCAACAGCACTTGACTTTGCATTTGACATACATACGGATATAGGATATCATGCCACTGCTATTAAAGTGAATGATAAGCTTGTGCCCATGGGATACAAATTGAATAATGGTGATCAAATAAGCGTAAATACCAATAAAAACCAGAAACCCAACGAGAACTGGCTCAAGATGGCCGTGACCGGAAAGGCAAGATCCAAGATCCGTTCAGCCATGAAGGAAGAGCTCCGCAAGAAGGGAGAGCTGGGCAAAGAATCACTGATCAGGAAGTTAAAAAATCTAAAAGTTGACTTCGAGCTTAATATTGACGATCTGGTAAAATGGTATGGTTATAAATCCAGACCTGAATTGTATTATGCCGTATCTGATGACACCATTAAAGTATCGGAACTCAATAAAATAAAGATTGAGAATGGCAAATTGGTGTTGCCATCTAAGGCCAAAGAGGATCATAAAAAGCAAAATGGAAGGGAGACTAAAAAACCTAAGAAACAACCTGTCAACAAGTCCAATATTCTCGTAAATGGAGAACCTGCCGATCAATATGACTTCCTTCTTGCTACTTGCTGTAATCCGGTACAAGGAGATGACATATTCGGTTACCTTACATCCGGACGAGGATTGAAGATCCATCGTATAAACTGTCCCAATGCCACTCACCTCATAGCTAATTATGGATATCGCGTGCTTAAAGCAGAATGGACCGACCATGTAGGTAAAGACTTTGTTGTAGATTTATTGATTACCGGAGTCGATTCAGGGGTTGGTGTCATCCAAAAGCTCACCAATGAAATTTCGATTAATTTAGGAATGAATATCCGATCCTTTAGTATTGAAGGTAAAGAAGGTTACTTTGAAGGTAAGGTTAGCCTCATGGTAATGAATAAAAATCATTTAAACCTGGCTTTAAAGGCCCTCGAAAAACTTGATGGAATCTCATCTGTTACTAGATTAGATCCATCAGATAATTAACATGAGATATGGAAATAGCAAAAGAACAAAAAGATCAGCATCTGAAGGAAGTCATTAATATTTTTTCTTCACATCTTGAAAAGAACAATCTTAGAAAGACTCCTGAGAGATTTGCAATATTGGAAGAAATTTATTCCAGGACCGATCACTTTGATGCTGAAGCTCTATATATCCATATGAAAAATCAAAACTACAGGGTAAGCAGAGCTACGGTGTATAATACACTTGAACTCCTGGTCAGTTGTGATCTCGTTACTAAACACCAGTTTGGTAAAAACCTGGCACAATATGAAAAGTCTTATGGATATAAACAGCATGACCATTTGATATGTGTTGATTGTGGTAAAGTCCTTGAATTCTGTGATCCAAGGATACAACAGATTAAGAATATGATGGGAGATATATTAAAATTTGAGGTAACCCACCACTCTCTCAACCTTTATGGTAAATGTGCTGGTGCATGTGAAAGAACCATGCAGAAATAAGTAGTATTTATATCTCTAGTCGATTCTGCCCAAGTTTTAACAGCAATCCTTAATTAATACCAGGCAACTGCATAAAAAAAAGGTCCCGAAAAGAACTCCAGGACCAAGGTGTATATCAGGTAAATAATTCCAATCTTATATATAAATAAGTATTATTTATATTATCACTTATTTACAACACCATAAATATATATACATTCTATATATATAGAAAAACATAATACAAACTTTAACACTTTTTAGTATAAAAAAACCCTGATTGAAGGATTTAATCTTCAACCAGGGTTCTTATAGGGATTAACAATTGTATTTATCGATTATTAAGAATCATAACCTGATGATCATCTGACTCTCCTGATATCCTAGTTAACCTGAAGAGATAATTACCCGTAGGTAATGTTTTTTCCAGGTGTAATCGCGTAGATTGTACCTGATCCGTATCCCACACATTAATCAATGCACCAGTCATGTCATACATCTCAACTTTAGAAAGTTGATGTA
>JABDLO010000383.1 GCA_013002995.1 Saprospiraceae bacterium
ACATTGAGGTAACAACTGATGAAAACATCATTCCTTATATCAACCTGGAGACCAGAAATGGACGACTTGAATTGGATCAAAAGAAGTGGATTGAATCAAGTGGTATCTTTAAGGTAAAGGTTGTGGCTCCGGATTTAAAAGAAATAAATAATGATTCATGGGTTGATCTCTCCGTATACCTTGTAGGACAGAAAAAATTTATTGCAAGGTCTACCATAAGTGAGATCAAGATAATGGGAGATGTAGGCCTCATTGAAATTGAGTCTGAGGATTCTGATATAGATATTACTGGTCTGGAATTCCAATCTATAGAAACATCTGTAACGGGAGATGGTAAGATTATCGTCAATGACGTGGAGCAGATCAATAAAAATGGTATGACAACGCTCCAGGAAATAGAGCTTAATAAACAATCCCCGATTTTTGTAAATGCTAGATTTATTGATTTAAGGATTCGGAACAATAAGAATCAATCATTTTCAGCTTACGTAAAGGGACCTAAAAAAGATGGTTCTTACTTTTCTTATGGATTGAATTTTTATAAAAATCAGGTCAAAAATGAAAGATGGTCAGTAGGGACAAAGCTTTATAAGGTCAATGGCAATGGGCTTAAGTCAGAGATTTATACTGTGAAGCAAGAAGATGATGGTAAGACCGTTGATTTGTGGTATTAATCACTACTCCAGTCCGGATAGAACATGGTCAGACCATCTGCCCGGTTGTTCAATCATCGGATAATGACCGATACCTTTCATTGTAGTCAATCGATTGTTGGGTATCATTTCTTCCAATTGGTAAGCCATTTCAATTACGGCTACAGGGTCTTCTTCCGCCCACAGTATGTCAATCGGAATATCAGTAGATTTCAATGCACCTATCCAGCGATCATAGTTTTGGTACCTCTGATTGATGTATTGAGTGAGTCTGGGTAGCCTCTTTTTACCGTTGTCATACTTGAGCATTTCCCAGTGGACTTTCATTTTATCGACATTATAAATAGATGGATCGCCCCATATGTTTTTCATGTTGCGATGGAATGTTTTTTCATTGCTAAGCAGTGCTATCAGGGGCCCCGTTATTGGGTTTTTGAGTAACCTTTGAATGGGCCTTAATTGTGAAAGGTGGATGAGCATGGACCCATTGCACAGTGTTGCGTGCCTTATGGCAAATGGCATGATGCCCTTTTCAGAACGAGCCAGTATTTCTGTAAAAACTGATGTGCCGTAATCATGAGCGATTATATTTAAGGATTTGATATTTAATGATTTAAGAAGGAGGACCATCAGATCAGCCTGGTCTGTCAATAGATAATTGTGACCGGCAGGTTTTGCCGAAAGGCCAAATCCTAAAAAGTCAGGAATGATAACTCTAAACTCCTCTGATAACTGATCAACTACATCGTAATAGTCGTAACTACATGTTGGATATCCGTGAAATATTAGTATGACTTTTTCAGATGTTGGATTTATGTCCAAATAGAATAGTCTATGATCTCCATTCAGAAAGTTTCCTTTTTTCTTCCAATCTAATAGTTCTGTTGATGGCATGATTGAGGTTATGAGGAATTAAATCTAATAATTTGAAATTAATTCAATGGCAAGCTGGAAGGTTTACTTGAATTGGAGCCATGATCAGGAAAAGAATTAGGATATTTACATGTCAGTAAATGAATCAACAGGCAATTAAAATCATACACTTGAAGGAAGCATATATAATTGATGGATTAAGGACAGCATTTGGAAAATTTAGAGGTGGTTTATCCAGTGTGAGAACGGATGATCTTTTGGCTCATGTGTTAAAGCACCTGGTCGAGAGAAATAATAAAATTCCTCTTGAAGCTTATGAAGATGTGATTATCGGTTGTGCCAATCAAGCAGGAGAAGACAATCGCAATATTGCCCGGATGGCACTTCTTCTTGCAGGATTACCCTGGTCTGTTCCGGGAGAGACCATCAACAGATTGTGTGCATCAGGAATGTCAAGCATTATTCAGGCCAACCGTGCTATTAAAACAGGCGATGCAGACCTGATCATCAGTGGAGGTTTAGAACATATGACCCGGGGACCACTTGCGATGTCTAAATCATCGAGGCCATTTGGTGGAGATGTAAATGTATATGATACCAGTTTTGGGTGGAGGTTTATCAATCCCCGAATGGAGGAGATGTATGGTACTGAAGCGATGGGGAATACTGCCGAGAATCTTGTTGACATGTATGACATCAGTAGAGAAGACCAGGACTTATTTGCTTATAGGTCCCAGATGAAAGCCTCTGCTTCTCAAAAGAATGGAAGGTTGTCCGAGGAGATTATTCCGATATCCATTCCCAGAAGGAAGCAAGAACCATTGATATTCGATGAGGATGAATTCATCAGGCATGATACCAGCATTGAAGCACTGTCTGGGCTCAGACCTGCGTTCAAAAAAAATGGGACAGTTACAGCGGGGAACGCCAGTGGATTAAATGATGGTGCAGCTGCAGTGATCGTGGCTTCTGAGAAAGCCGTATCACAATATGGCTTAGAACCAATGGCCAGGATAGTATCCTCCGGAGTAGTGGGAGTAGAGCCCAGGATAATGGGAATAGGACCAGTAGGAGCTTCTGAAAAGGCCTTGAAAAGAGCGGGTTTATCACTTGATGATATGGGAGTGATTGAATTGAATGAGGCATTTGCTGGACAGAGTCTTGCCTGCACCCGAAAGATGGGATTGAAAGATGATGACCCCAGAGTAAATCCCAATGGAGGTGCGATTGCCATAGGACATCCTCTTGGTGCTTCTGGTACAAGAATCACTTACAGTCTGGCTTTAGAAATGAAACATAAAAATTGCCGGTATGGACTGGCAACAATGTGCATAGGCGTAGGCCAGGGATATGCAGTCATATTGGAGAAAGTATAGGCTTTGTATTGACGCTCAGGTGTTTGTTTTACACACTCGTCTTAGAAATACGGTGACTTATACATTTATTTAAGTCTAAATTGAGGTAATACATACCTTGTGTTATAGTTATAATAAATTTAATCACTTAAGATAGATCTATGAATTTAAGAATTTTGAAAGGTGCCTTTCTCATTCTGGGACTGGTATTGATTTTCGGTGCTTGCCAGACGGATGGTGCCGGTAAGGCAGATGATGGCCCTCACGGGATCATTCTTGCCAATATGGATACAACTATAAATCCAAAAAATGACTTCTACAACTATGTGAATGGAACGTGGCTGGATGAAACAAAGATCCCTGACGATCGATCAATATGGGGCGGATTCAGTGTGCTGAGAAAATCAACCGATAAAGATGTACTTGATATCCTTGCCAGAGCTAAGGAGCTGGAAAAATATACTGAAGAAACAGATCAAGCCAAAGCAATGGCCATCTTCGATGGAGAATTAGATACCATTAAAAGGAATGAGCTGGGCATAGAACCATTAACTCCTACTTTTCAGGACATCACCAATATCTCTTCTGTTGAAGATATCCAGACTGTGCTTGCAAAAAATCCGGCTGTTTCTTCTCCGTTACTTGGAATAGGGGGTATGGCAGATCTCAACAACAGCTCAGTGAATGCAGCATATTTCTTTACCGGGGGATTAGGACTTCCCAATCGAGAATTCTATACAGATGATGATGAAAAATCTAGAGAGATAAGGGAAGAGTACAAAAAGCACATTTCAAGAATGTTCCAATATCTTGGTGATGATACCGGCTCAGCTGACGCCGCTGCCTTAAAAATCCTGGCTATGGAGACTGAACTTGCCGGTCCTCGACTGGACAAAGTAGAAAGAAGGGATGCCAGAAATTACAATAACCCAAGATCCATCGATGATGTACAGGAAATGCTTCCATCTATCAATATCAGAAAGTTAATGGCTGATGTAGGCATCACCCAGCAAGTAGATACAATCATTGTTACAGAGCCCAGGTATGTGGAGGCATTGCATAATTTCATGGGTAAGACTCCGATGGAGGACGTGAAGACCCTCATCAGATGGTCGACACTAAATGCCAATGCGGGTTATCTCACCACTGAATTTGAGAAGGCCAATTGGGATTTCTATAGCAAATATTTAAATGGAGCAAAAGAACAAAGGCCAGCTGATGAGAGGGCCCTCGCAACGGTCAATAACACAGTAGGTGAAGCCTTAGGCAAGTTATATGTGGATGAAAAATTTCCACCTGAAGCTAAAGAAAAGGCAGAATTGATGATAGCCAATGTGATAGAAGCATTTAAGGATAGGATCAGCAAGCTGGACTGGATGAGTGAGCCTACCAAAGCCAAAGCCATTGAAAAGCTGGATAAGTTTACAGTGAAGATCGCATATCCTGATGAATGGGAGGACTATTCAACAATGGCGGTTAACAATGATAATTCATACTTTGAAAATATGATGGCTGTCAATAAGTGGGCATTTGATAAAAACATTTCTGAGATTGGTCAGCCTGTAGATAAAAAAGAATGGGGCATGTCACCACAGACTGTAAATGCTTATTTCAATCCTCTCAACAATGAGATCGTTTTCCCTGCTGCCATCTTACAACCTCCGTTTTATGATTACCTGGCAGATGAAGCTGTAAATTATGGAGGAATCGGTGCTGTGATAGGACACGAGATCAGCCATGCTTTTGATGATAGTGGTGCAAGATTTGATGCAGACGGTAACTTGTCTAACTGGTGGACAGATGAAGATCTCGAAGAATTTACAAAGAGAGGGGATGCTCTTGCAGCTCAGTACAGTGAGATTGAAGTATTGGACAGTGTTTACATTAACGGAAAATTTACCCTGGGAGAGAATATCGGAGACCTGGGAGGACTATTAGGCGCATATGATGGACTGCAGAGATTCTTCGCTGAAAACGGTAGACCAGATGATATTGATGGCTTTACTCCTGAGCAAAGATTCTTCATGAGTTGGGCCACCATCTGGAGAACATTGTCAAGAGATGATGCTTTAAGAACCCAGGTAAAGACAGATCCACATTCTCCCGGAAGATGGAGAGCGACGCAACCTCTACTCAATATTGATGCATTCTACGCTGCATTTGATATCAAGGAGGGTGATGATATGTATATTCCAGAGGAGGACAGGGTTAGAATCTGGTAGAAATTCAAATCAATAAAAACATTTGAAAAGTATTCATAATACCTGAGGGTTGATCCCTCAGGTATTTTAATTTTTAATGTCAAGAAGGCCACCATTTCGGATGGTAATTTCTCCTTTGTTCTTATTTATGAATGAATTGGACTCCGTATTCTTAGCTTCCCAGATTCCATCAATAATAATTTTTCCTGAATTAATGATAAATACATTCTTTTCGGTCATGATATTGGCCAGGTTATGAATCATGATAGAACCACAAATATAATTGTATATGCCTGCTTCACTAATCTTAAAACTGGATTGATCCAGAACAGGATAATTCAGCTTACCATTTCTAATTTCTACGTGGTCATCCAATTGAGGAATCC
>JABDLO010000414.1 GCA_013002995.1 Saprospiraceae bacterium
GTATTGAGGCATGGAGACCAGGGTATAGTTTATGGTAATTTCTTTCTCAATAATTATGGAGGAGTAAGAGTCAGGGAGGGTCAAGGTCATTTCATATTCAATAATTACTTTCATACAACTTCATCCAGGACCATTTATCTTCAAAACGATGATTCCGATCCTCTAGCTGATATCAACATTTTCTTTAATACCATCATTAATTGCGAAGAAGTACGATTAGGTGGTAGCGGAAATGACAAACCAAGGAATGTAACCTTTGCGAACAACATCTTCATACAACCAAAGGATGACCTCTTCGATAATCCTACCGGTACCGAAAACTGGATCAATAATATCTCGATGGGTTCATTGGGCATGAGCAGGCCTCAAGGAATAGTTGAAGCAGACCCACTCTTATTAATCAATGATGAAGGATATTATGAATTATCAGAATCCAGCCCAGCCATTAATGCTGCAAAGGGAGGATATCCATCTCTTCCGGAATTTATGGGCGTTGAATACGATCATATGATTGATTTGGACCTGATGCAGCAGAGTCGACCTGATAATGTCAACTTAAAAGATATCGGGTGTAGTGAATTCCCCAATGAAAAGGTCGTGCAGCCCTTCGCCCACCCTAACAATACAGGTCCAGAATACCTTTGGTAAGGTGGCACTTCCAGTATAGAAGCATTGCTTCCATCCAATATTCAACTATTCCCTAATCCCGCAACAGATGAGATCCAAATACAAATAGCCATTGATAAGAAAAGTCACTTAAGAATTGAAATCCTTGATCTAACAGGTAAAAAATTAAAGTCTAGTTATAAAAATTTAATAGCCTCAGGTTCTCATACTTTTGTTGAAGACATATCAAGATTAATCCCAGGAGTATATATGGTCCACTTAATACAATCTGCTGAGGATACAGGAATTAGTCAATCGCAGGGAATAAAGTTTTTCAAAAGGTGATCAAACTCCAGACTTTCAATTCTTCTCCAACAATCCATAGTTTAATGAAAAGAGAATTTTAAAAGGATTGTCTTAGCACATTATATCACATAAATATAAATCCTTAGGACAATCCTTTATTAAGATTACTCTTTATAGAACTTATTGTTTGGGCATGGTAGCTTTGATCAAACGGTAGGTCTGAATATAAACCTTATCATGGACTTCATCAAATTCATCAAGCGATGGAAATGTCGACCCTGCGGGCATAGCTGGACTAAGTACTTCACTCAGTTTATTAAAACCATCAACTGTAAATGCATTAAATGGAATGGCATCACCTGATGGAGAAAGGAGTCTGGAAACATTCCAATACTTCTGAGTAGTGGTACCTCCTTCAATGTGCTTTTTAGCAAATGGCATCCAAACATTTTTCTCCAAATTAATGTAAGCATCCAAATCAGATGCTTTGGCAAAATTTACTCTCGCATACTGAAAAGGCGCGCCAGCACCTACCTCCCCCTCAGACCTTACATAAATCTGATGTATCACTTTTCCAAGGCTTCCTGTTTCCATTGCAGACATTCTGCCATCGGGGAAAACAGCTTCAGCATTCCATATACTGCCTGCGTTGTCAACACCTTCCGCATTTGCAAATGTATTGACAAATACAAAATTGGTACTAGCATCATCCATATCCCAGCCACCAACTCGTTGCCACAGCGACCATCCGACCATCTTGCCCTCATTTACAGCCTTTTGAGCAACTTCACTCCAATAAGTTGTTTCACGGTGAATAAACTCTTCAATATTTTCCTGAGGTACGTTTCTGAATTGCATGACAGAGACCTGAGAAAAGATTTCAGAAAAAAAACAAATGGAAATTGTTAAGATCCAGAGGGATCTAAAATTTAAAATTTTCATAGATAGTGGTTTTTTAGTTTCACTGAAATTAACAAAAATTATTGACACTCAATAAGATATAGGTTATCCATTTATTTCCAACCATATTGATTCAGACTAGAAGGTCAATCAGTTTTCAACTTCAGGAATTACTTTGATAGGTTAATGTGCTAAATAAATTAAGTGATTTATGCTTGATTTTAATCTTACAATACTTAATAATTCTGTCCTTCAACTATATTTTGCAGGTTGATTTGGGAGTTTCAAATTTTGGATCATACCATTCAAGAGGAAATACTATATACATACCCTAATCTGTTCCTAATATTTCACGTCTTTATTGTACCTGTGGCAATGGAGATATAACATTGAAAACAAAAAGAGGTGCGATCAGTACTCATTGATGTTTTATTCCTTCCTAAATGTCCAGGATGATTTACTCTATTTACAGATAGATATCTCTATTTTCCTTTAATCATTTCAATTTCATCTGTCATTTCAGTCATCTGCCATCTTCCCAGTGAAATAGGAATATTTCCTATCTTATTAAGCGCATCAAAAAAGTCAGTCACCTTAAACTCTTCACCTTTTGATTCTTTGATTCGAGCGTAATCTGCCAAAGTATTTTCTATTAAATGCTTTCCTGTAATATAACTTGTACCATATCCAGGCTGCCTTAAGTAAAGGTGTTGTTCAAAGATTAACAGTTCTTTCTCAGTCTTCATCCATCCTCTTGGTGTATATTCAGAATGGATGCCTCCAGCTTCTTCCATGGTCATTTCATTTGCATGAGCATAAAGAGATCCCAATCCTCTTGCAGCTCTCTGAGCAATCATGATGTACACAATCTCTCTCACTCTCCTATTGTCGTCATACAATCCTGCTTGCATAAACATCTCCTCTACAGCTGTAGCCATGCCTTCATTTCTGCTATCAAAAATATTGTAAAGCAAAGGGTCTCTCCTTATCTCACTGGAATGAGGCTCTGTATCCATGCGTGCCAATTCAAACCAATGATAAAAATGTGAGTACAAAGGCCGTGGATCATAATGTGCCCCTATCCAGAAAAAGTTCCTAGTCTCCGCAGG
Source organism: Saprospiraceae bacterium (assembly GCA_013002995.1). Taxonomy (GTDB): domain Bacteria; phylum Bacteroidota; class Bacteroidia; order Chitinophagales; family Saprospiraceae; genus JABDLO01. The sequence continues at coordinate 2,922 of JABDLO010000414.1, forward strand.
CACAAATGCTCCTAAATGCTCCCTTAGGGCAGGATCAAAATAGTCTGCTACTGTTACAATGTCTTCATCTTCCAGAAACTTCATCAAACTCACAGCTGAACGCTCAGCAAGTGCATCATAAGCCTCCGGCGAATTTGCAGCCTCTAATTCAGGCAGATCTCTATTTCTATGTTCTTCCAACTTCAGAGATGACCATGCCCTGGCCAGTTCTCTTTTCAGGATCATAACTTCATCTTCCCATGTCAATGGAACCAAATGCACATTCTGCATGTACCAGGTATAGTTCTCCTTTCCTATGCCAGAAGGCCCGGTCTTGGAATCAGCTTCTTTTTCCAACCATTTCGCCAGATCATTGGAGGATTCAATAGCATCGTTAATGGCTGTTACCAGGTCCTCAGTTTCCCTTACACCTGCTTGATCCAGAATATTTCCAAGACCTTTACTTTGTGTTTTTATATCTCTTATCCCTGCAACCCATAAGTCTCTTGCATTTCCTGTAAGGTTTAGCTTGGCTTGTTCATTCAATGCAGGAATGACTTTCAGGTCTGCAATTAATCTATCTTTTTCTGGAGTTGAAAGTGGAAATTCATAGGTCCAGATTTCAGTTGTAGCATGATGCGTGGGTCCCTCATGTGCCGGCACATCACTCCTGTAATTCCATAAAGACTTATAATACGCAGGATCTCTTTCCCATGGCTTTAAAATTCTGTAATTGAAATCATATCCATTTATTTCAGCCCACACGATATTCCAATCCACTTGTTGATTGATGGGCCAGGAAGAATAATCAATGGAGTTGAGTCTCTTTTGCAATTCCAGAAATTCAGGATGCCTTTTGTCGAATGTTGCTTTGGTATAATCAGGGGCACCTTCTCTCAGTGGTGGGCTTTCGAATGCCCGCCAGTCTTTAAACAAGGAGACCAGATCTTCATAAGAGTCAGAAGATTTCACTGGATCAGAATTTTGTTTTTCTGAATTACAAGCTATCAGGAAAACGAAGATTACAAAGATGATATTTAGCCGATTCATAAAGTTGATTTTAAAATATCAAGATACGTATATTGTCTTAATTGATTTGTCGAGATAAACTAAGAATTAAAAGTAAGGGTGATTAGGTACATATTAAATCTTTTGGTTGGAATTAAATTGACAGAATCCTCTCTCCGATAAGTCAATGATAGTTTAATATCTTGCTTCAAACTCAAATGACAACCTGGCTCATAACGCATTCTTTGCAATTGCAGATCATCATTTATTCTTAACCAGGGTTCAATGGCTACAAATGGAACAACTCGCCCTACCGAAGGCAATGAGAAAGTAGTTTTCCACCTTAAATAATCAGGATCATTTCTATCATTTATATCCAGAGCGAGATGCAAGCGGGTATGACTTGCAATTTTAAAATTTCTCAAAGGGAAATTATACCCCACATCAAACCATATGAATTGCCGACCAGCTTCATCAGGTATAAACCATGTGCGAGATAACAATTGCATGTGCCACTTTTCTGATATATTTTTCTTAATGGCTAAATCAATAGAAGTGTTTTGATATGATGACAGATCATTGTTAAATCTTATAATCGGAGTAATACTAAAACTGATTTCTTCATCAATTGGGGTAATCACTTTGATGGATGACCAATTGATATTGTCCTTAATTTGTGAATAAGCATTATTTATAAGAAATGTGGTAAATAAGATGATTGTACCGATAAGTATTAATTGCCTCTTCCGACATTGAGATATCACCATCTATTTAGTCTATTTATTAGATGTTTCAAAGGTGCAAAAGATCTTGATCAAAGAATAGGCACTATATCACAAACGCCATTTTTCAATGAGGAATGAATAATAAGTTGAGGTAAATAGATGAGCTACCACCAATACATTTTATGATCTATTATTTATATTTAAGGAGCGTATATTATGAATTGAAAGAAGAATAAGAAAGTATGTCTTAGTTATTCAAAGGGATTTCTTGACATTGAATACAATTTTTCTTTTGGTTTCCTCCAAAAAACAAAAGTGTATGTTAGAAAGAATATTTCAGATCAGATGGATCATTCTGATCGTAGTGATTTTCACAGTTTTAAATGCAATTGCATTTCTTTTCATCGGAGTTGCTTCATCTGTTGAAGGCTATATCGCAATATTCAGTGGAGATGGTGGTCAGGAATTAAACCCCGGACTGACTATACTGGATGCTTTAGATGATTTTCTCACTGCTTTGGTTTTTATCATTTTTGCAATGGGAATTGCCATTTTGTTTCTTCCTAAAAAACAAGAAGTATTAAAAGATAAACTTCCAGAATGGTTAAGCATTACAAATTTCACAGACTTGAAGCTACTGCTATGGGAGGCTGTACTAACTACATTGGTTGTTTATTTTGTAAATTCTGTAGTAAAAAGAGATGGCAATTATTCATGGGAAATGCTCATCCTCCCCGGTTCAATACTTATGCTGTCATTATGTATATATATCCTTAAAAAATAGGACTGTCTTACTGACCAGGCCGGTATTTCTTGATGGTTGATTTTTCTATCTGATCAGGTGTAAATGAAACTTTCTTCATTTTATTTTCTGCAAATAAGGTTACCTGGTCAGTGTGATGAGGTGATTCCGGATTATTACTCTGTCCATATGCAAGTATGGAATAGGCTTTAGGTGGATTGCTGAATTCTACGGCCAGTTGCCACCCATCTCCTCCTCTGATTTTACGTTTTCCATCTTCGGCATCGGTGTACCACAGAACCCTGAAGCAACCCAATCCTCCGGGTCCCCCACTTACTGGCAAGTCTATTTCGCCAAGTTGCAGTCGATGCACGTCACCCCATTTTAAGTCATAGGTTTCGTATTTACTTACCAGATTATTTATCGCTTTTGCAAATGCAGAAACTGCAACATCAGCATCAGCGATTCCATCAGGAGTAGTCATCGGATCATCAAATGACCAGGGTATATCATACAATTCCCTATCTTGCATTTCACGGGAATAAAGCGTAAACCATTCCTGGAAAAGCACACCACCTTTGCTGTTGGCCTCCACAGTATTGTCCCAATTTTCAAGGTGATGAATTGCATCTAATAGGGAATCCTTCAGCTGTGAGGATTTTAAAATGGCAAGTAAATCATCTTTGATCTGATCAGCAACGAGCATGCTCATGCTGTGTTTACGCTTTACTACTTCTTCTAGTGTTAATACATCATCATTATGGATCAATTGAAGGCTGTGCTGACTCCTTTGTCTCAATCTGGGTTCAGGCATATTATGGGGAAAATCTTCCGGAAGTAATACTTGATTCAAATTGGTATAATGAAAAGGATCGTTTTCATTATGAAGATATCCACCTTTAGGATTGAGTAATTGAGGCAACTCATCGAATGGCACGATATCGTTCCATATCTGAGAAGTTGAAGTGATGAGTACTGCTGAAGAGTCTCCTCCAGAAGGGTGGCTCAACATCGGAGAACCACCATTCCAGACATAGAATATATTTCCATCGGCATCAGCATAAGTGTAATTGGATGAAGTTATCGCTTGCATCCTCATCGCCTCCTTCCACTCTTCCAGGTTTTGAGCCAGCATCATCCTGGTGAATTGATCTCCACGTCGATATTCTCCATTTCCCACTTGCCTTAGAATATAGATCAATCCTTCATCCCGATGTATGACAGGGCCATATGGTGTAAAAAAGAACTCTCTTGATTCAGATGAAATGGCTTTCCCATTCTTGAATTCCGCCCTCAACATCCTTCTTGTCAATGGGACAGAAACTCCATCAATAATAAAATGATCCATCTTCGAGGTATCCGCTTTAAAAGCATAAATTTCTTCCCCATCCGGATTATTATTGGTGGTTGCCCACCCAAGCCTTTCATTGAATCCTCCAATGATAGCGAATAAGCCCCCAATCCTGAAATCTCCATAATAATTAAGCGTATCAGGCACAGTAATATGTGCTTCATAATATCCCGCTGTCCATGATAGATGTGGATTCCTGACCAGGATGGCATTTCCATCTTTTGTTCTTGAAGGTGAGAACGCCCAGGCATTGGATCCGGCTTCTGTAAGTTTTAATGAGTCTCTTTCTTCTTTCTGTTGTTTTAACTGTCTTACCCATCTGGCTGCATTATAGTTGGTTAATACTCCTGTTGTAACTGCTGCCACATCTACTCCTGTAAATTTCCAACCTGTAAATTGAGGAAAATCATCCTTATGTAGTTCAAGGTAATAATTGACTCCTTCTGCAAATCCCTCCAACAAGTTCCTTGTATTAAGATCTAGTTTTCCGTAATTAGATAGAGCCCTCTGATATCCTAATTGTCTTACAAAGTCCCCATCGATGGATTCATACCCGTCGATCAATGCCAGGTCTCCTCTCGCTGATATTAATGGCATAACTACTCGTTCGCCATAGTCTTCCATCTCACACCATGCAAGTCCGAAGGCTGCTGCCTTTAAGTTTTCTCCTTGTATGTGAGGAACGCCATAATCTGTCCTCGTGATAACAACTTGCTCTGATAGATGAGCTTGTGCACATATTTTTTGTGTTATCAGAAAGAGAAGAAAGAATCGTGTGATGGCACAAAAGTAAGTTCTGATAAATGAAGAATTAAGTAGGCAGCCTGAATTACGAGAATTGATATTCATATTAGTGAGAGGTGAATTATTTTAAAAGTCAATTTAGAAAGTTGGAAGTCTCTTAAATTTAATAATAAACTTCAGGAAAAAAAGTGAAATTTTAAATGAAAGCTTGGGCACTCAAACTCGTCTTGCTTTTTAAACTTTCAAAAATATCATGTTTTCCCCTGAGTTGTTTATGAATTCTTCTAGGGGTAAACTACCAAAGTTGAAAAACAGAAAATTATTAAAATTTCTCACCGTTTAAGATAAGTAATTGTGAAAAACAATTTTATTGTCTTACCAAATACTCCAGGTGTAATTTATCCTGTAAATCAAGTGAATACATAGTCTCCCTTTAATTATTCATGATTAAACAATCCCTGTTTATTACAGGGATGATCATTTAAATTATTCAATTTTAAACTCATTAAAAATTATGAAAAAATTAGTTTTTTCACTTGCCTGTTCTATGGCGGGTCTTTTATTGATTACATCTTGTGAAGATGCCTCTGTTCAAGACCAAGAGCTCAAAGACATCCCACTTACGACAAGAGCCAAGCCAGACACAAAAGTAGATGTTTGTCATTATGATCAGGAGCTAGATGAATTCCAGCACATTAACATCAGTAGTAAAGCATTACAGAAACACATCAATAATCACGGTGATTATGAAGTGGATTTAGCTGAAGCAGATGCAGACGGAGATGGCATTGCCGATTGTGCTGACTGTTTCCCGGAAGATGCTGAACTAGGTGATAAATATACCTGGTATGAAGATACCGATGGCGATGGATATGGTAATCCTGAATCATCTGTTGAAACCTGCAGGACATTGGATCAGACCAATGCATTCTTTGCAGAAAAGGAAGATCCGGAAGATCAGAAAGTCTTTGTAGACAATGATGGCGATTGTAATGACTCGGACCCTGATATTTTTGAGGGATGTGAATAAATACTGCTTAAACATTAAGTATTTATAAAACTTTGATGTGAGAAATAGATTAAAAGAAGAGGTTATCCTAAAATCGGATAGCCTCTTCTTTTATTATACGATCATATGATTGTATAATCGCCCGTTCATTTTGAGGTATAATGGAATAACAACTTAACAAAACGGATTCATTTCTTAACCGCCAGGCCTCTCAATCCCTTGAGGACATATAGCAGCATGACTTTTAGTTGATCAATCGATCTGGTATTTAGCTAAAATATATTAATTTGAGAAATTAGGTTTCTATTCATTGAAGTTTATCAATCAAGAGAAGTCACAAAAAGTAGTCCTTTATTACTATTTTCATGAGTAGATCAATTCTAAAGAGTATGAAAACGAAATCTATCATTTTAGCCACCATAGCCGGTACTATTGTTTTATTCGGGTTGGGATATCTATTCTATATAGTAATATTGGGTAATTTTGACTTAACCATTAAGTCAATAGCAAAAATTGAAAGAGATCCTATCGTATTTCCGGCTATCATTCTCATGGAAATAACATATGCATTTTTAATTTCATTCATATTTAACAAGTGGGCTGGCATAAGTACCTTTTATACCGGTCTGAAAGCGGGTGCATTCATTGGTCTTCTCATCGGCCTTAGTGTAGGATTGGAATATTATGCTACTACTTATTTACTGAGCACTAAAGGTGTACTTTTAAATGCATTGACTTTTGCCATTCGCTTTGGCATTGCAGGAGGTGTAATTGCGTTCATTTTAGGCATGGAACGAGTAGAATAAAATTCATCTAATTAAAATATCAAAACAATTTTCAATAACCAGTTTCTTAATATGAAATACTATTTAATATTAATTCTTACTTTCTTTTTTTGCCTTCAAGCACAAAGCCAAAATAGCATCATCAGGGGAATCGTGAAGTTACAAAATAGCGGAGCACAACCGCTTTCCAATGTTAAGATAAGTGCCTTTGGAGCCGGATCTGTCTTTTCTAATGACAACGGTATGTATGAAATGGTCTTTTCTGGAAAGAGTCCCGGAAGTTCAGTCAGTCTGCTGGTCACCTTTGATGGACATGAAGTCATAAACAATAAAGAATTGGAGCGTTGTGTGATCAGACAAAATCCCGATGATCTGGTATTTATAGTCATGGCTAAACAGGGTCAGAGAAATCAACAGGCCCTGGCATATTACGATATCATAGTAACCAATACCAACGCCAACTACAGTAAAGAGCTCAATAATATCAAAAGCCGCCTGGATAATTTAGATGAAGATGATAAAGACAGACAGGTACTCAGGGAACAAATAGCAGCACTACAAGCTGAGAAAGAATCTTTGCTGGAAAGAGCAGAAGACCTGGCTAAGCAGCTGGCAACAGTTGATCTGGATCGATCATCAAAAATTGCCAATGAAGCCTATCAAAAATTCCAGGAAGGTGATGTAAAAGCAGCATTGCTGGTACTTGATGAGGAATCATTGGAAAAAAGCCTTATGGAATCACAAGCTGAAGTCAATATTCTCCAGGAAAAATTAATGAAGGCAGATAGTGCTTTAAGTCAGAGTATTGAAAACTTTATGATTAAAGCCCGGTTTTGTATCTCTGACAGGCAATACGATCTAGCTTATAAAAACTATTATCGTGCAATCCAGGCTGATAGCACTAATGTAGAGAACCTGTGGGAGCTGGCGGATTATTGTTCTAATATGAATATGCAGAAAAGAGCCATTCGGTTTTATAACCTGGCTCTAGAAAATACAACATCGATTACTTCTAAGATTCAATTACTTAATCGGCTGAGTAACCAATATGGGTATGATGACAAATTGTCTGAAGCCGAGGCATCATTGACCTTATCCTCAGCGATGATGGATCAACTTAAAATTGAACAACCAGAATCATACTATGAATATTTGGCCAGCACTAAAAACAGCTGGGGAGATTATTATATGTCGGTACGAGATTACCCCCAGGCTGAAAAAGCATTACTGACATCCTATGAAATCTATGATTCATTGACTGGTGTAAATCCGGAAAAATTTGAACCTAAGCTGGCAGACTTGACCAGGAACGTGGCAAGTATGTACAGGCTCCAGATGAAATATACTGATGTTGAATCCTATTTCATGCGAGCATTAGAAATTTATAATCGACTGGCCGTTGATGATCCGTTAACATATGAAGTAAAAATTGCTTTAACTCAAGAGTTATTGGGTAATCTGTATTTCGACCTTGATAATTTTCCAAAAGGAGAAGAAATGCTAAAAAAGGCCCTCGTCACCTATGATAAATTAGCCAAGAAAAACCCGAAAAGTTATGAGTATTATAGATCTGATATACTGTCGAGGTTGTTCGTTGGTTATAGTAAAAATCGTGAAATTGAGAAGGCTGAAACTGCCATTATGGAAGTTTTGGAAATTGTAACTCGATTGGCTGAGGACAACCCTGATAGGTATGATGGCAACCTGGCAACGGTGTATAGTGATATTGCAATATTGAAATGGAATCAAGGCAAGATTCCGGAAGCCAATGAGCAATTACAAAAAGCCGTTTCAATCGCCAAATCCTTAGCCAAATTGTCACCTGAAAAATACCAGGTCATGGTTGCACGTATGCAATCTAATTTAGCTTTTACATACAATGCCATGAATGATTATGAAGCAGCTGATTTGAACTTCCAGGAGGTACTAGACATCTATAGACCTCTCGTTGAAAAAGATCCTCAAACCTTTAAAATCAGGATGTGTTATCCACTGGTGAATATCGCAGGACTAAATCAATCTTTACTAAGAAAACACCTGGACAGGAAATTCCAGGATCAGGGAATCCTTGCTCTTCAGGAAGCGAAAAAACTCTTGAGTGGATATGACACTACTATGAGGGATGTAAAAGCCCTGAATGCTGAAATCAGCAGGCTCAATGAATATTTCGTAAATGTTACAGATGAAGACTTAATGGTTCAGGGTGAAATCAATCGGGTTCTTGAATTGGGTGAAAGAAAAAGAGAAACTTCAGACTCTACTTTAATTGAATCCCTCCAAAAAGAAAGTATTGAAATTGTTGTTCAGGGGTTGAGTGACTATTCAGAGAATGCTACAATGAGGGAATTTGGTGCAGAATTTTACGGAAATCTCAGTTGGTCCTACCTGGTTAAGAAACAATTCTTATTGGCGGAGATAGCTGCTAGTTCAGGTTATGAACTTGATTCACGGCAAGAA
>JABDLO010000419.1 GCA_013002995.1 Saprospiraceae bacterium
GATATGAGCTCTCGACTCGAAGCCATGCAGTATGCCATCGGAAGCCTTTCCTTGTTATCAGGGTTATTGATGATCATACCTACCTTTACCATCAATGAATCCATACATTGTCAGGTAATTCCTTCCACTTTAAGTTTGAAGGCTTCATTGGCACAATCCCTGAGCAATCGAAATTTTCGAAAATTTGTGATGGCTGAATCCCTTTACATTGTAGCCATGACCATCATTGTCAGTGGTTTATTATACATTCTGCGGGTTTTACTTGAATTGGAAGAAGCTTTGGGAGGTAAGGTGATGGGAGTAATGGTTATCGTTTCACTTTTGCTTTATCCGTTGATTTTGAGGCTGGTAAAACGATTTGGGGAGAAAAGGATATTATTATTTTCATTTGCCTATCTCAGTATATTAATGGTATTCATTTTCTTTCTAGGCAGACTTCCCATCCCTCCAAAAGTACAAATCTTCGGTTTTGCTATTATTGCGGCTTTTCCGTTGGCAACCATGGGTATTCTTCCCTATGCTATCATAGCAGACCTTTCTGAGAAAGACCAGCTGAAAACTCAACAGCACCAGGAAGCCATGTATTTTGCTGTGCGTAATTTGGCTTTCAAAATCGGACAGACTTTTGGGGTGGCTATATTTGCCTTACTCATTGTATTTGGAAAAGATCCGGACAATGATTTTGGTATTCGACTAACCGGGCTGGTAGGATCTGCAATTTGCTTACTGGCTTTTCTGACCTTTTATGGATATGATGAAAATGGGTTGGGGAATCCTGGTAATTGGGAAAATCAAAAACAATAATACGATTTATGAAAATTGTATTTAATCATATTTCTCCTTTCTAGTTCATGCCAGAATTGCTTTTACGACATAGACTGAAAATAGGAAAAAACCAACCATTGGATGAGATCATAAACATTCATTGATATCAATTCAAACCATATAAGTTATTATACTTCCAGTTCACTCTGTTATTATTGGAGAAGAATAAGAAGCCAATCTGATGGCAAATTCCAATTGCCCGGTGAAGATCATCAGGATGGAGGAGTTGTAAATGAGCAACCGTTTTGGATTCCTCCGTGAGGATATGGGCTCATAACCTACTTTTATTAACGAGGGGTGGCGGAATTCAGATTATTATAAGGGTATATAAAACGAAAAAAGCTCCATTCAATGAAGAATGAAGCTTGATATGTTGCGGTCTGGACGAGACTCGAACTCGCGACCCCCTGCGTGACAGGCAGGTATTCTAACCAACTGAACTACCAGACCGTATTATTAGAAATTATTATTTTTAATTTTTGAAAGAGCTATATCCTTATCTAAGAAGTTAGAATACCTGCTCCTACCTACCCACGCTCGTTAGCGTGGTTCCTTCACTATAACGCCGATGGCGTTTTTCTTTCCCTCTGGTCAAGATCGATCAGTCATTAACCAACTGAACTACCAGACCAACTTATAAAAAATCTCAAGTCTCTACTTGAGCGATGCAAATGTAAAAACAGTTTTCTATTATCACAATAATTATTAAATAAAAATTATAAAGAATAATTAGAGAAGCATACTTAATATCTATTCGTTCTGATTTAATTTAATATTCCCTTACTCCATAATCAACACCCTTTTTACTCCTGTTCTTCCATTTGATGTATCAATAACCACCACATTATAGTATCCTGCAGACAGGTCTCCTATCTCCACCATCGTATCATTGCCACTGTAATACATAGTTCTAATACAGTTGCCCAGCATATCAAAAATCTTAATCTTTCCTGAAGAAGCATCTAAAGGTAAGATCAGGTTAAATAAACCATACGATGGATTGGGATAAAGAGTGATCTGAGAAGAAAATTGATCATCGACCGAACTGGTTGCACACGCATCTCCTACTCCATTTCCATTTGTGTCTAATTGATCCGGGTTGAAAATGAATGGGCAGTTGTCAACATCGTCTAAAATGCTGTCATTGTCATCGTCTTCATCACATAAGTCTCCGATGCCATCCTGGTCGTTATCTGCCTGGTCCGGATTCATGATGGTCTTACAATTGTCAAGATCGTCCATTACTCCGTCATTGTCATCGTCATCATCACAGAAATCACCTAGGCCATCCTGGTCATTGTCACCCTGACTTCTATTCACCGTAAAAGGGCAATTATCTTCTGTGTCCAATATGGTATCATTGTCATCATCATCGTCACAAGCATCTCCCAGACCGTCTTCATCATTATCATTCTGATCAGCATTAGCAGTAAATACACAATTGTCTAAAGTATCCTCTACAGTGTCATTATCGTCATCATCATCACATAGATCGCCAATACCATCCTGGTCATTATCGTCCTGTTCTGGATTTACAATTAAAGGGCAGTTGTCGGTTGTGTCCAATACTGCATCATTGTCATCATCATCGTCACATGCATCTCCCAGACCGTCTTCATCGTTATCCGACTGGTCAGTGTTGGCTACCATCGGACAATTGTCCTCGTCATCCATCACCCCATCATCATCAAAGTCTGTATCTACAGCTGCAATTACTATGGTCAGGGTTGTCTTACATCCCAGGCCGTCCGTAATATCGACCACATAGGTACC
>JABDLO010000455.1 GCA_013002995.1 Saprospiraceae bacterium
AGTGCATTGTAGTCATTGTACAGAAACTTAATATCCGGATTAATATCAATTCTGGTTTTATTAATAGCAACATATCTTAGATCAGGGTGAGAATACGTCAATGGTTCATCACTAGTGACAAAAGGAAAACTCACCCCCTTCTTGAATGCTATACCAGACCTCATATGCAATAAGTCTTCTATTGTGATTTCCATAAACTTTGAATCACGGTCTTTCAATTCCGGTATGTAATCTGTAATGGGATCATTTATACTTTTGATTTTATTTTCTTGAATTGCAATTCCTATTAGAAGTGAAAGTATTGATTTGGCAGTTGAGAAGGATGTCTGCATGCTCTCTCTGTTATTATTAAAAAAGTAATTTTCATAAATCAGGGTATCATTTCTGATGACAATGAAAGCATAGGTGTTATTAGCTATCATTAAGGAATCGATATTTGAAATTGAGTTGGCTATGCTGAAATCCTTTCTAAATTGATCTTCTTGTGAAGGAGAAGCTGATTCAAAATTGAACGTCTGTTTTCCTTTTACTACAGGCTTAGTGTTGAAAAGTAAATAATCGTCATAGTCAGAATCCTGCCAAACCAGAACTCTATAAGTATATACAGGGCCATGATAAATAATGAAGATTGCAACTATGAGTATTATAAGTAAGAAGAAAATAGAAAGAACCTTTTTCATGGATTTGGAATCTGGCTTATACCTGAATCTTATACATAATTATAAAATAAAGACTGGTCATTCTTTAAATAGATGCATCATTCTGGTATACGTAATTCATGAAATGAATCATTAAATTATTGAATGTGCTATAATCTTTAGAAATCAAGGTTATCCTCCAACCTGGAATTCAACTTCAAATATGGTTTCTCCCCATTTTAATTGAAGTACTCCATCCTCCCCTCTTTCGATGGCATCAATGGTAAACAACTCGATTGATTCAGAATTTTCAACCAATTTCATAGGTACTCTTCCCAGGTCTCTTGCTTCGTCATAGCTACGGCCATTCTGGCCAGTCTGTTTATTGATGATCAATGTACCTCCATCAGGTGCTGGAATGGTAAATAGTGTATACTCCCCTGCCGGCATATCCAGGTCACCGATTTTAAGGTCTTTATCCGTTGTAATGTGTGTCGCTCTATTGGCACCAGTACGCCATCGTTCGTTCCAGGGTACGATACCACCAAATAATTCTCTGCCCCGTCTTGCAGGTTGGCCGAAAGTCAATTTAATAGTTGCCCCATGGACCGTTGACTCAGAGCTACCAGCTCCTGATAAAGATCCAATAGGTTTGTCGGCATAATATTCCGCCAGGCTCTTAATATCTAAATCTACACCTCTTTTTACAATGAGCTTACGTGTTGTCTGTGTAGCATCGTGGGTCAATATTGCCCCATTTCCATCTATTCTGGCCATCATCGTTCCCCTGGAAGGATGTTTTATAGATACAGAATCTTCTCCCACAGATCTAAATTCAAAAATCCTGGCCCGTCTCCCTGCCAGCATATTTTGATCTGCCTTTTTCTCTTGAGAAGCCACCATCCTTTCAGTGACTAATTGATACGGCCAGTGAACCATATCTATCCAAGGCACAATAGATGGATCGTATTTGATTTTTGAAATCTGCTCAGATGTATCCCTTTTATTCCGAATTACCAGGCTATCTCCCTCAATTTCCATTTTCGTTACCAGAATTGCATCTCCCTCAAGATCTGAAGGATCATAGGTTTCAGAAATATAACTGATGAAGTTGTCATCATCACCTGTGATTAAATGCTGCTTAGAATATCGTGTGCGAGGAGTCCTGATCAATACTTCAGCGTGGACCTCATTCTGCATCATTTTAATTCTTTCAATCACCATTGTATCCTTCCCAAGAGTAGCTACAAATGATGAATAATCACTTGATTCTGTTGAAGAGTCACATTGAATTAAGAATATGGTAGCAAAGACGAGCGTAATAAGGTGATAAAAAGAATGTTTCATCCTAAAGACTTTTAAACTTCCAATAATAAACCTAATCTGGTTAAGATACAAAATGACTAAAAGATCTTAAAGAGACTGAGGTAAAAAGAAATGATTTTCTAAATAATACGTGTTGTTTATTCTTTGGGGCCTGAAGGCCCCGTTCCGTAAAGTTATCTCAGAAAATGATGGCCCAGGTCCGATTATGGGGCCCTATTCTAAGTAGTTTCAAAAAGTCAATCAATCTTCATAGATTTCATTTAAGATACCAGCCAATCTAATACCTGCCTCTAATAACCTTTTCTCAACTACTACAATATTGTCATGCTGATACCTCCATGACAAGGAAGGCAATCCTGATTCCCTATCTGTGTAATCATAAAGGGTGTTATAAATATCCTCTCTTAATTCTATGGATTCTCTCGCCCACTCTTCCATGGGATCATCCTGTAGATCAGCTACCATCTCAGGAGTGGTCTTATTAATGAATGTGGCAAACTCTGTATAACTCAATCGCTCATGTTCTATAATCCGGGTATCCCACACTGAGTGAATGTTATAACGATCATTGAAGAACATTACCTCAATCTTATTACCTCCCAGGTCACGGTTCTTACCTACATGCATGGGTTGGTGGATGTCACCAACAATATGTACCAGGTATGCCAATGCTGTCGCTTTAGTGGAGTTATTCAACCTCCTCGCTCGATTTCTATCAATGATATTATCAAAGTAAGCAGTAGCTGCGGCATCTCCTTTCAATATATCTTTCATCAATGAAATGGCTTCTGTAGCATCATTGATACTGGAATCCCTGGCATAAATGCGTTGCATATCTTCTACCGTCTGATCAGGATGTACGGTCGTGTAATGCCATGAATCAGCAAATTTCCATTCTCTTTCTGATTTTACATAATCCGGCCAATTGGTAACTTCCGCAAGCAATTCTGTACCCATGATATTTGTGATTTCTTCTTTGGCGGAATCTGAAAGATGCCATTCACAGATTTGTGCTACAACACGGTGTCCATTGGCTCCCCAGAAATTAAATAGCTGAGCAGCAGATAATATTAGTATGGAAATTATATTCATCATCAATCCTATTATTTTGGTGAAGGTACAAGATGAAAATCACTCTTCCTACATCTCAAGGAATGGTAATTAGGATAAATGATTGCACTATCCAAAAAAATTGAACTCCATTCAATCAAAGATGATATGTAGTACTGGATGTTAAACAGGTAAATAAAGTCTACATGAAGCCAAGCTGAGATGCGTCATCAAATGGGAAGGACCCATAATTTGGCATTTCAAGCTAGAAATTGAAAAGCCAGGACAAGCAATTTTCCATAGAGAGCAACATAAAATATTCTTTCTCTCTTTTATTCTCCGGTAACACCATCTCCATCAATATCCTCTCCTAAATGTTCTTCCAGAGCAATTAAGGTTTTGCGTAGCAATTCTTTGGTCGCAGTCAATTCTGCTTCGAGGTACTGAATTCTTTCCTCCTGTGAATCAGCTTGTTTCTGTTGATCCTGAATTTTACTTTCCTGTATAAGGTCCCAAAATATACCCATGATTCAATTGATTTAAATTGGAGTTAATTGAAATATTTCTTTCCTATTTGTAAAATACATAATCTTATCCAAGGCTTACCCATTATATTTCAATAACATACAGAAAGTGGAATTTTAACTATCTTCCTATCATGACTCGATTAACTATTTACATTTTCTGGACTGTCGGATTATGCGCATTGAATACAAGCTGTTCAGGCCCAACTTCAGAATATGGACAGAACAAAAACAATAGACAAGCAATACCAAATGGCGCATTTATGAGCATTGAACAGACCGACAACCCTGTTCTCCTTTATCCTGACTTCATCAATACGCCAATGGGTGAATATAATGGAACCTTTAACCCTGGAGGAACAGAGTTCTTCTATACTGTAAGTAATATATGGCACAATGTTATTGTTTCAACGCGATTGCAAGATGATGGTACATGGAGTAAACCTACATTCGCGTCTTTTTCAGTAAAGCACGATGAGTTTGATCCATTGTTCTCTCCTGATGGTCAATCTCTATATTACAGTTCTCATCGACCGGTCATCGATACATTGGATAGTTCTCCCAGCAATATCTGGAAAGTTAAAAAGGGTGAGAACAATACCTGGTCTGATCCAGAATTGATTGAACTATATGGCCCAAGAAAAGGAAATTATTTTAGTTCCTTGACGGAATCCGGAACCATATATTTTAATATCTGGAACACTGGCGATATGTATAAAGCCATTCCTGTCGATACTGGATATGTTG
>JABDLO010000524.1 GCA_013002995.1 Saprospiraceae bacterium
TACTACTTCTGCTTGAACTTGTTCCACGAAAAAGGTAGAATCTGAGCTTGCTGTCATTTCAATGTCTGATTGTCCTGTGGCCCTTACAAAGAATTTACCTCCTTCTCGCCAAAACGATAGAATAAAGCCCGGCACCAATTCAAAATCGCCTTCATAGTCATCGAATATACCAGGATCAATGTTGGCTTTAACAAACTCTGTTGACTCTTCTGGCTTTTCTTCACTTTCAACTACATCTTCTTCCTCAATTGGAAGAAATAATTCTGCAATCTCATATGATTTTCCACTTGTATTAAAAGAGCTAAGATTACTTAATAAAATGATAGACAGATTTTCTCCTGGGAATCGAACAAAAAAGGTCCTAAACCCTGCCCAACTGCCACTATGTGATATACGATCAAACCCTTTATAATCCCCAATGCTATGTCCAAAGGCATAAGCAATGGTATCGCTATTATTCAATATGCCTCTTTGATGAACTTGTGTTAGGGCATCTTGACCACCCACTTTACCGGTTTCAAAATTCAAAGCCCATTTACTTAGGTCTTCAACAGTCGTATAAAGCGAACTCGACCCCAGGGCCATTAGATTGTTGGTCATCATCTTATAAGAATCATCTTGCTTGTAATATCCCTGCACACGATTGGGGACTATTTCATGGTGATCATCATGAAAATGTGTGTCGTTCATTTCCAACGGCTGAAAAATATTTTCGTCAGTCCATTCTCTGAAAGACTTCCCTGTCACTCTAGCTACGATTTCTGCAAGCAAATTATATCCTGTATTGGAATAAGAATATTCTTCTCCTGGTAAGAAATTAAGGTCTTGTTGGGTTTCAACCATGTGGAGAATTTGATCCATTGATATCACTTCATCAAATTGCCAACCGCCTATACGCAAGGTCATAGGCCAATCTCTAATCCCGCTGATGTGGTGAACCAGGTGACGAATGGTGATGGTATGTCCAAAATCGGGAACTTCCGGAATGTGTTTTCTGATATCATCATCCAAAGAGATGACGCCCTCATTAGCCAAGATAGCAATTGAAAATGCACAGAATTGCTTGGACACAGAGGCAATATCAAATACACTGGTTGGGGAGACGAGAATGCCATGATCCAGATTGGCCATACCATAACCTTTTTTAAAGATTAGGTTACCATCCTTAACGACTCCAATTGCCACCCCTGGACTTTCATCATTATCCCATTCATGGAAAAGAGCATCTATTTTATCAGATTGATCGCTGTTGATAGATTGTGAAGTTATTTCAGGATAGAACAAAAGGATTAATAAACCTGTAATTACCAATTGTAAGAATGACTTCATGGCTGGAAGAGTTTGTGAAATAGTTAAAATTACGATTAATAGTTTGGTAGACCCTTTTTGGGAAGTTATTGGAAAATCCAATTATTTTGTTTTAGCTTTTTATAAAGAGTTTAATGAGGGTATGAGAGCGTATTTTTAAACTCGTTTCTAATTAGCAATAATCCATTAATTTAATCTTGCTTCCCAGGGTCCTGTTATAGCCAATGTCAACCCGGGAGATTGAATATTTACAAACATGGTATTTCCATCTGGAGAAAAACAGACTCCGGTAAATTCAGACCGATACCCAATATTTTTAGCAAAGTGATATACTTCTCCATCAGGGGTGACACCAAGCAGACGTGCATCGGGCCTGTCTTCACAAATGATCAAATCGCCATTCATTGATGCTGTGAGATTATCACAATTTCTCATTAAGCGCTCGTTATTGGCTTCTAAAATTAGTTCTAATGTGGCGGGTTGTTCATTTTCATTAGGTTGTCCTTCAAGAGGGGAAGGGGTATATCTGAATACTTGACCCAATTTCTTTTTGCCTCCACTTGTACATGTGAAATGGACCTCACCATTTGTAAAATAATTTCCCTCACCACGTGCAAATAGGGCAGCACCGGCAGAAAATCCGCGGAGACGAAGATCATCACTTAAGCTGTCTACACCTTCCAGGTCTTGCCATTCTACAATGTATTTTATTCCCATTGCCATATTTGCTTCCTCCCAGTTTCGAGTGTCAAAGTGTTTATATTCTTTCAAGCTTAAGGCCTGGAGTTTACCTCCCTTTTTCAAATCACCATATTGATCTGGAATAAATCGATAAAAGAGACTATCATCCCGGTCTTCAGTTTGATAAGTTATACCTAATCCAGGGTGGACAGCCACGGCTTCATGATTAAATCTTCCCATTGCCTTCAATGGTATTGGATCAACAAGGCCTCCATCTTCACTTACCGGCACTTCAAAGTTGTAGCCATGTTTTTTTTCAAAACCCTCGTTTGGCATACTGACATCTTCTTCACAAGATAACCATGTTCCCCAGGGAGTTACACCTCCCGCACAATTTCTTACGGTACCTATGAGGCTGAGAAATTCTTTTTCTATGCGCATCGTTTCTGGATCGTATACAAATGTTGTACAGCCTCCCAGGCAAGGTGCGCTTCCTCTGCCATAATCATAAAATTTTTCCGGGGAAATCTTATTGAGTAAAGCTGAGTCTTTATCGAAAGCACCTATCTTAATATGTCCGGGTGCTAACTCATGATTACGGACAACCAAAACTTTATTATTGCTTCCTGAAAATGTACCCATTCCATCCATCATGCCGGGAACCAGGAAGCCATCATTCATCTTGTTTCCCGCTTTTGAAATGACTTTATAATTGAATCCTCCAGGAAGGTTTAGAATGCCTTTTGGATCTGTTTGTAATGGAC
>JABDLO010000531.1 GCA_013002995.1 Saprospiraceae bacterium
TCCCAGGGTATAAGGCATGAGAGGAACCATATACTTGAATCGTTGCTTGTTCACTATGTGATATTCCGAAGTCAATACGTTCAGAACCAGCATTGTCTTGATTTTGAATGGTCAGTTCAACAGGTGAGGTTGTATTGCCATATAGGTGGAGCATAGATCCCGGACTGGATGTTCCTATCCCTACATTGCCGTTGTTATAATAAATGTCACTGCCGTTTTCTGACCACTTACCTGCACCTCCGAATGTATTCCAGCCAATTCCATTGTGGCCTTCGAATTTCTGCGTGGCAGCATTATAACGCATGGTTCCGGCCGAACTGGTCACCCCATCATTACCAATTTTCATACTTCCTGCTACATCCAGTAACCCATTTCTATTCAACGACATCTTTACTCCACCATTGAGCCACCAGTCAAACAATCCTCCACCCCTGTTATTCCTAAAACGAAACTTATTTGCACTCCCCAGGTGTGAAGACCCGAATAGCAGGATGCTGCCATCCGATGTTGGCTCAGTTCCAAATAATAATTGAGTATAACCGGAATTACTTAAGTTACTTAAGGCCATGGTGATGTCGTTTCCGGAGGTGCCTTCCACCTGAAAGGAATGTGATGGTGTAATAGTCCCTATTCCAACCTTGGTTGATAAAGTAGTCGGATACAGGTTGGACCCATTGAGTGTCCATCCGGCTGCCTCTGTCGCAGTTCCCAATTTGAGCCCATTCCAGTATAATTTTCCACTCACATTGTAGAGCTTATCCTCAAAACCTGTGAGTAAAATGACACCCTCCTTTAAAAAAATAGAACCTGTCCTCCCGTGATCATAGATTTCCATAAGGACATTGTTATCCGCGTCCTTTACACTTACTTCCTGGGTGTAAACTGTGACTGTGAAGCAAATAAGAATTGAAAGGCTGAGTATTGATTTCATTTTGGTACATATTAGAATGAACTAAAAGAGATGCCCAAGACCTGAAAACTAAAGCCTGAGGCTTCTCATTTCAATTATTCAATATATACCTGAATCATGTACCAGTCCAGTGATATATATTATTCGGTGGAGTTGGATATACAGTCGGGATAGAATAGGTAATATGCAGAGGTGAAATACATTACAGGAAGGCGGTAATTCATTGATGATAAATCCGCTTCATTAATGCTTCTTTACGAGCCCTGGCTACCTGGATATTGGAACCGTCAGATAAGATGAGTTCCCCGCCAACACCTCGTAAATATTTACGTATGTGATTAACATTAACCAGATACGATTGATGGGTTCTGAAGAATGGAGCATTTTCCAATAAATGTTCAATCATCTTTAAGGTCTTGGAGATAATGAATTTTTCATCTTTGGTGTGAATGATGGTGTAATTGCCATCTGCCTTGCAGTATAAGATATCATCAATGAGGATGAAATCCAATCCTTCAAGACTGGGAATGGCCAGCTTGGCAAACCTTCCTTCTGTATCTTTGAGATTGGTCATCAGTATCTCAACATGTTCCTTAGAAAGGTATCTGTTCTGCTTTTCTTCTACCTTGTGGACGGCATCCATGAGTTCTTCTTCATCTATGGGCTTGAGCAGATAATCCATGGCACTTACCTTGATCGCCTTAATGGCAAATTCATCGTACGCCGTCACAAAAATCACATCGAAGTCATAGTGATTTAATCGATCCAATAAATCAAAACCATTGAGTCCGGGCATTTCAATATCCAGAAAAATCAGATCAGGATTAAGGCGTTTTATTTTCTCAATGGCATCATAAGGATCGTTGCACATGGCAAGCACCTCTACTTGTGGACAGTATTCCTGAAGATCTAGCTTTAAAACTTCAAGGCTTTCTCGCTCGTCGTCAACTATTATGGCGCGTATCATAGGAACTAGTTTTCAATATCCATCCTGGTAAGTACAGGAATGGTTAGAATAATTTCTGTCCCGGCTGCTTTGTTGGTATCGTTGTACAAGTCAAGTATTTCAAGACTGGAATCTATACCAAACTTGTCCTTTATCAATTTAATCCTGTCGTCTGTAATTTGTAACCCATAAGATTTCTTTTTCGATCCTGATTTTGACTTTAATTCTAAAGATTTTTGTCTGCCTACACCATCATCTTTGACAGAGATCTTCAGGACATCCTGTTGCTTATAAACTTTGATCTGAAGTTTACCTTGAGTGTCTTTGTGCATTAGGCCATGCCAGATGGCATTTTCTACAAAAGGCTGTATCATTAAAGGAGGGAGATATATTTCGTCTTTTTCAATATTCTCATCCACATTGATCTCGTAAAGAAAATTCTTACTAAACCGCAGCTCTTCAAATTCAATGAATAATTGCAGTGCATCTAATTCTTCCTTGAGGGTAATGAATTTTTGTTTGCTGTTATTCAGAATGGTCCGCATTAACCTGGAAAATTTCGTTAGATATCGACTGGCAGCTCTCTTGTCTTCCTTAAGTATGTAAGATTTAATTGAATTCAATGCGTTGAACAGAAAATGAGGGTTCATCTGGGCTCTGAGAGCAGCCATTTCAAGCTCATTGATGCGCTTGTTGTATTCGGATTTTAAATCCACTTCTTTTCTGATACCCTCTATTCTGATTTTGTAAAAGAAATACAGGATTCCACCAACAATTATCACATTGAATAATATGAATAGAGGCTGCTTCCAGAAAGGAATATGAATGCTGAACTCAGGAGTAGTCCTACCGGAGGACCAATTAATTCCATCGAGACTGGCTTCATAATGAAAAGTATATTTCCTCCCTTTAAGCCCAGGATAATGAACCGAATTTTGACTGGATTCAATCCAGTCTTTGTCTATTCCTTCAAGCTTATATCTCCACATCAATTCCGATGACTCTATAAATACCGGCCACCCAAGCATAAACCTGATTGAATTCTCGTCTTCCCTTAATGAAAAACTTTTAAGGTATGGTGCACTTGATGGAAAAGATTTCATTTCATCATTTACCCAAATATCTGAAATGAAAGGTTGAGTCCGATCCATATCAGGTATATAACCAGCATAAGAAGCAATACTCAGTGCATAAGCGCTGGCAACAATCAGGGCACTATCCCTGGTAAACAGATAAGATCCTACTGCATAACCATAAGCCAGAGATGAAGGATCATCCTTGTTATTCTCATAAAATTCATATTGCTGTGTTGGTATATGGTAAGTTCCAAATAGTTTTCTAGATCCTACCCATAGGGTGTTTTTATCCTTTAGACCTATACAATATACTGATTGTTCCTCGCTTGGAATTTCTACTTCTCGGTGATGTGCCCATAATTTTGAATTGGTATTATATTGCATGAGACCTCCGGCCCAAGTGGCACACCATAGATCATATGGTGATGAAAAAACCATGTCCATCACCATATAATCCACATCCATCGATGTTATTCCTTGTGGAATTGCAGGCATAGGGTGCTTAATGAATCTTTTACTGGATTTAGAAAAGGAAAGCAAGCCGGCTCGGGTCCCAATCCAAAGAATATCGGCTTCAACAGGATCTTGTTTAATAGAACGAAAAGTATTGGTCCATTCAAGCTCCATGGGGGATAAAGATTTATCCTCATACTGAATGTGTTCATAGGAATTCAGGACCAGGTTATGTTTTACGATCCCTGGTTTACCGATAATCCACAATATAGAATCCTGATCTTCCAGGAAACCCCAGATTCTTGGAATAGGAAGTTGTCCACCCTGATCGACAGGCATAATTCGGGTAAACCTACCCTTTTCAGAATCATATACATTGATTCCTGTATTTCGGGTGCCTATCCATATCTTATGATCCGGATCCATATAAAGACTTTGAATCCGATTTTCAGATAAGGATGTACTGTCATCAATCCTTGCTGAAAAATGAGTAACTGAAATACCATCATAACAATATAATCCATTGGTATACCCGATCCATATCCTTCCCAGGTGGTCTTCAATCATCTCTTCCGGAAATTCACTTTGTGGCAATCCATCGCGATAGTCGAGATTCCTGAATGAAAGTTGTGGTTTCTGGCATACCCCTTCCAGGAACATCAGGCATAGAATAAAGATGATCTGAACTCTGTATACCATAATTGTCTAATCTAATAGGCAATTAACGAAATATCGAATATCAATGCAAGGCAAACCTATTATTCCGTGGATTTGTGATGGTCAGCAGGTGGTTATTCATGGGATTCGGAAAAAATGAAAAGTATATACTCCTGGACAATTTCTAATCTACCTCATTTTACTTCCACTAAGTTAAATAACTAAAATTTATACACCTACAATAAAAAATGGAGTAAGTGGGTAACCAATCTCAAGGTTAAGAAGGTGGGGAAAGAGAAGCCTGTCTGAGGTTTTCTGGCCTTAACTGTTTGTTGTTAACCAGGTGAATAGTAACCAACCTTTCTGATATCGCTGACATATCTTTAATTTCCAGTATAAGACCTATTAACATCTTTCCAATAATATCATCCACTTCATCATTCTGTACTGTAGAGATGTGACTCTCCATGACATCATTGAGGAAACTCTGAAATTCTTTTCGTTGCATTTTAACGGAACCAACCTTATTGGGATCTTTGATCTTTTTCAATAAAAATCGTTGATAATCCAGAAATCGTTTTAAAACCCGATTTAATCTTCTTGTCATCAATCCCGAGGGTGGCTCATGGCTATTCCTTACATGTTTAGCACACTGCTTGACAACCCAGGACAGGCTTTGCATCATATCCTGTTGTAAATCATAGCACCTTATGTGGTCTTTAAGCAGACTGTTTTGAATGTGTTTATTCTTTTTAATCGCTTGATACAATTGACCATTCCAGTCCTCGAGTTTTTGAAGTGATTTTTTATAAGCTTTAACCGTGTGTTTAAGCAACTCCAGGTCTTCATTTACCAACCCCTGAACTGATTGATTGGTAAGCTTACCCATTAAAGCCAGGGTGTTGTAAATGCTATTGGACAGATAATCCTCTACATTGTTTTCTGATATTTCAATAAAGGTTTCTCTTTCCTGTTTTCTTATGAGTTTTTGTTTGTGCAATCGGAAGTTGAAGAATATCACCAAGCCTACGAGTGGAAGGATGACAAAAATCAATTTAATGTCAAATGTCACCATTAGGAACGCAAATGTTCCAGACACCAGAAAAGCAATTAATGCAGTCATAAACCATCCTCCTACTACACTCAGCACCCCGGAAATACGATAGACAGCACTGTTTCTTCCCCAGGCTCTGTCAGCTAAGGAGGTCCCCATGGCTACCATAAAAGATACATATGTTGTAGATAGGGGCAACCTCAGGGAGGTCGCAAATGAAATTAATATTCCTGCCATGGTAAGATTAACAGATGCCCTGACCAGGTCAAATGCGGGATTATCCCAGGAACTGTTTTTCCGTTTTTCTTTATAATTCTTCTGCATTTTTTCCTTCCATGTATTAGGAAGGATTTTAACGGTGGTATTCATTCCTGCAATTGCACCTCTTACAATTGATCTTGATAAAGTATTGGGGGTAAACCGTTCATATATTGATCCATCCCTTCCGAGATTTACTTCAGTCTCTGTTACTGACCTGGCTTTCTTAGAAAACCATAGTGTAACAATCATCACTCCACCTCCGATCACTAATAAAAGGGAGTCTGTCTGTACCGGCGCCCGAAGTATTTCCATACTATAATCTGCCGCTTCAACTCCTGATTGAGACCACAGTTGATATGATTCGAGGCCAGCAATTGGTACCCCAATAAAATTTACAAGATCATTTCCAGCAAAAGCCATCGCCAATGAAAATGTGCCAAAGAGCACGACAAACTTTAAAATGTTGATTTTATAAGCCGAGACCAATATCTGCATAACAATGGTCCAAAATATTGCAGCCCCAAGTACAAGTATTAATGTGTTTTCCTTTACCATTAAGATAAAGTCCTCCGACACAAAAGAAGCACCCTTTATACCTTTGAACAGTAAGAAGTAAGTAAGTCCGGATAGTGCCAGCCCACTCCAGATCCCACCCACAATCATAATTTTCTTCTCATAATGAAAAGTGAACAGTAATCTTGAAATAAATTGTACAATAGCTCCAATGATGAAAGCAATTCCTATAGAAAGGAAAATACCTGCAATGATTAATAAAGCACTGGACCCATTTAGGTAATCACTAATGTTCTGAATTCCTCCTCCAGAATGATATATCTTAAATATAGAAACTGCAGTTGCCGCACCTAAAAGCTCAAATACTATTGATACTGTTGTTGAGGTAGGAAGTCCATAAGTATTAAATAGATCTAATAAAAATATATCCGTGACCATTACAGCCAGAAAAATGATCATGATCTCTGAAAAGTAGAAGTACTCAGGGTTGAAAATGCCTTTACGTGCTATTTCCATCATCCCACTTGAAAAGGTAGCCCCTATAAAGATTCCAATACTGGCTACGATCATTATGGTCCTTCTGGTAGCTACTTTAGAACCAATTGCAGAATTGAGGAAGTTAACAGCGTCATTGCTCACACCTACAACAAGATCGCATGTTGCGAGAAAAAGAAGAAGAATTACTATGAAGAGATATAATTCCGTGAGATTAAATATTTAGTCAAAAGTACCTACTCTATTATTACCAATTTATTAAGTTAACATGAAGAAATGATTAAGTATTCCCGATAATTAAGGTTTTATAATTAATCCTCCTGAAGGTCCAATTTCTATACTTCCTCCGTTGTTGTTTATTAAAGGTAATGTGGTGTTTTTTAGTCTCAGAAGTCCATTAATTATTAATTGTCCTCTATTTCTGATTACAGCATTGGAATTGATTATAAGTGTTGCCCCTTCTTCAATTTCCATACTGTTGCACTCGTGAGTCGTATTCATATTGCTAAAGCCGATGGTAAAAACACCTATATTGACCTGAGGGTTGTTAATTGCACCAGATGGAATAATTACGTCATCAATTACTGAAGGAATAGTTCCCCCTTCCCAATTTCCTGCATTATTCCAATTGGGGTTAATTGTTCCTAGCCATTCTTTCTTATTAGGAAGAATGGAAAGCGTAATCCTATCGGATAAGTAGTTTAACGACCACTCCATATTAGAAGGAAGATTGGGTAAGGTTGTATTAGTAAAAGACCCCAATAAGCTAACAGTGCTTTGGAGGAGTGTATATTCTTCCCCGATTGCAGGAACAAATCCTGGCAAACTAGTTACAATCAGATCACCTCCAATAGTCACAGCAGCATCAAAGGTGATGGTATCATGATTATTGAAGTTCTTATTCACTCCATTTCCGGTAAGGTCAAATGTAAATTCAGGATTAATTGCTGCATAATTACTAATATCCAATTTACCGATAGAGTCTCCAACTCCAACAATCGCATCTAGGTCCATCCAGGAACAATCCAGGTGACCATCTAAAAATACAGTGTTGATGTTATTGAATTTTTCATTAGAGTCATCGCCTGTGATGAGTTCTCCCGTAATATTATTAAGGGTGACTATCCCGTCATTATTGATAGGCATGTTGTTGATTTCTCCAAGTAAGGTGCCATCAAAGTATATTCCATTTAAGGCGTTATCAATTGAAATCATTCCGGTAACACCATTATAAAATTCAGCACTAATACCTACTCCATTGATATAAATGCCTCTTTCAGAAATATTCTGCATAGTGATAGATCCGTGGTTTTCTACACCACTTGTAGCATCAATTCCTCCATAAGTGTTCTCGATATAAATGGTTCCGGTTGAAAGATTCATAAAGTTAAAGGAATTTGCATCCCCTTCTTCCACATGAATGGCATAGGTGCCAAATGTAAGATCACGTATATCAATGGAACCGGCATTTTCAAAAATCGGAGGATCAAAAAAGCCCCATTGATTGATACCAAAGTCAGAATCAGATATGGTGATACTACCATTGTTTTCAATGGTGCCATCCCTTTGATCAATGGCTATTGCTGTATTGGAGATTTCAATGGTCCCATCATTAATGAACGGTTTATACCCAAGTGCATCATCAAGAGTTGATATACCTGCTACAATCGTCTCTCCGGGGACTCCTGAAATTTCAATGCTTCCATTTGCCATATTATGAAATTCATCTTCAGTTTTTAGACATGTCCCCTGCATATTGGTCATAGTAATCGGACCATTATTATCAAATGAAAATCCTGCCGCTCTTATACCACCTTTAATATCATCCATATTAATGGTTCCATCATTATAAAAATTGGTCAGGCATTCAATTCCATAAGCAAATTGTTCAGTAATGTCTGAAATTATAATTGTTCCGTCATTGTCAAAATTACCCCCATCGACCCTGAGTCCATAAACTGTTACCTGTTTAACTTCCAGG
>JABDLO010000012.1 GCA_013002995.1 Saprospiraceae bacterium
ATGTAAGGTCCTTCTGCTTGTAAGACCAGACCCATATTTCTTCTTATAAGCTCTCCTACTTGTAATTGTCTTTTAGATTCCATGATGCCTGTATTTATGATATATCAATATAAATGTAAATTTAATCATATAGTTTCCAATGAAGCGTGGCAGATAAGAATTGATGCATATTTTTTATTTATGTTTGAAATCACTTTATTTCGACTCAGAAATTAATTATGTCGCAACACTTATTAGATACATCCATAGAATATCTCAAAGGTGTCGGTCCCGGCAGGGGCGAGTTGTTGCGCAATGAATTGAATATTAAAACCTTCCGTGATCTCTTGTATACTTTTCCATTCAGATACGTCGATAAGACAAGTTTCCAATTGATTAAGGATGTGTATTCTGATGGTCAGCAAGTATTGATTAAAGGAACCATTATCAGTATGGATAAAGTGGGTGGGAAAGGAAGAGGAAGGTTGGAGGCTGTAATGAGAGATGGAAGTGGCTTTATACAGTTGATTTGGTTTCAAGGTATAAAGTGGGTTCAGGAATCAATTGAGGTGGGAAAGGAATACATAGCTTTTGGAAGGGTTAAGATGTATAAAGGAAATCGAAGTATTGCACACCCAGAATTGGAGCCCTACCTGGCTCAAAATATCGATGCACTCAAAAGGATGGACCCCATTTATTCATCAACTGAAAAATTGGATAAAAAGGGTCTCTCTTCAAAAGTCAGAAGAAATCTTATTAAAAACCTATTTAAGAAAATTGGTAAAAGTGATCTGGAGGAATTTCTCCCTCAACCTTTAATGGATAAACTAAACTTATGCAGCAGGTACGATTCCTTACGATGGATTCACCTGCCTGGTAATAAAGAAGAATATGAATTAGCTAAAAACAGACTCAAGTTTGAAGAATTATTTCTGAACCAATTGGTGCTCATTCTGAATAAAGAAATGAGGAAACGAAAAATGAGTGGTGCCATTTTTTCAACCGTTGGAGAAAAGCTAAATTCCTTTTATCATGATAAACTTTCATTTGAATTGACTGGTGCTCAGAAACGAGTGCTTAAAGAAATCAGGAAAGACATGGGAAGCGGTAGTCAGATGAACAGGTTGCTACAAGGAGATGTAGGAAGTGGGAAAACGATCGTGGCTCTAATGTCCATGTTGATTGCAATTGATAATGGATTTCAGGCAACACTGATGGCACCAACTGAGATTTTGGCACAGCAACATTACACTGGTATTACCGAGATGGTCAGTGGACTCGGAGTAAAAGTTGCATTCCTATCAGGTACTGTGAAGGGAAAGAAAAGGAAAGAATTACTACGATTGCTTACAAATGGCGATATCGATATACTAATCGGTACTCATGCATTAATTGAAGATCATGTCATCTTTAAGAATCTAGGTTTATCCATTATAGATGAACAACATAGGTTTGGAGTGGGTCAACGAGCACGGATGTGGGGTAAGAATGAAGAAAAAGAACCACATATTCTCGTGATGACAGCCACACCAATTCCCAGAACACTGGCAATGACAAGATATGGAGACCTTGATGTTTCAATTATTGATGAAATGCCACCGGGTCGTAAAGACATAAAAACGATCCATCGTACAGATTCGAGCAGGCCTAAGGTAGATGCATTTTTGAAAAGAGAGATTTCTGAGGGAAAGCAGATCTATGTTGTTTTTCCGTTGATAGAAGAATCGGAGAAATTGGATCTGCAGAACCTCCAGGATGGATACGAAAGGCTCCTGCACCAATTTCCCAGACCTGATTATCAGATCAGCGTTGTTCATGGCAGGATGAAGGCAGAGAGTAAAGACTTTGAGATGCAGAGATTTGTAAAGGGTGAAACCCATATCATGGTTGCTACTACTGTAATTGAAGTCGGAGTGAATGTGCCTAATGCTACGGTAATGGTAATTGAAAATGCTGAAAGATTTGGACTTTCTCAATTGCATCAGCTCAGGGGTAGGGTAGGTCGAGGTGGTCAGCAATCCTATTGCATTCTTATAACGGGATATAAACTTTCAAAGGAAGCAAAACACAGAATTCAGACCATGGTGAGAACAAATAATGGATTCGAAATAGCAGAAGCTGATATGATGTTAAGAGGTCCAGGAGACATCACAGGAACAAGACAGAGTGGAATTCTGGATTTTAAAATCGCGAATCTGGTTCAAGACCAAAAAATCCTGCAAGTTGCGCGACACTTTGCAAGAAATATTGTTGAAAAAGACCCCAAGCTTTTACTGAAATTTAACTCAAGGTTAAAAAAATACCTCTCTGAACAGAAAAGGCTGGCAAAAGACTGGGGTAGGATCTCATAAGTGTAAGATATTATTGTCGGCTACTTGCTATATTGTTTATTGTCATATTTAAAAAGCATTGAAGTAATGTAATATATATATAGAATTTAACATATATGATTTATTCTTAAAACTATATATTTTAGTCGTGAGAATTCCCCGTTGACGCGGGGCGATAAAAGACGACTATCTATGAAAACTTTACTTTACGCTAGTCTTTTATCTATCTGTCTATGTGCATACACCTATGGTGATGGCTATAGCTATTTAGATAAAGAGACCCAATCATCTGCCGCAGTATTAGAAGCGGATTTATCACTTTCAAAGAGTACAATTGCAGAGCTAGGGACCAAGTATGGTACCAATGTTCCATTCAACCTCACCATTACCAATAATAGTATAATTGAGGTTCGTGAGATTGTAATCGAAGATTTAGTTCCTGAAGGATATGAGTTCAATACAACCAATAATCCTGGATGGAATTATAGCCCCGGCACACGCATTGCTACTTATACGCATATGCCTGTCATAGATCCAGGAGAATTTGCTATCGTTACACTCAACCTCATTTTAGGTCCATCCACAGATGTTAATGGTTGGCTCAATAGAGCTGAAATTATCAGTGCAATCGGAGAAGACGATGATCCCATTGATGACCCAAATCCTGATAATGATAAAGACTCCCTTGCTGTGGAAGTACTGGATCTTGCATTAAGAAAAGTTCAGGTGACCACTCCTGAATATGTGTGGGATCAACCAATAGATTTCATTATTACTGTATTTAATCAAGGAAATACTACTGCCAATTTTATTGAGGTAATAGATTATAAGCCTGAAGGCTACTTCTTCGATGGTAGCTTAAATATTGGAAATGGATGGGTTCAGACAGTTGATACCATAAAGAATGTGATTCCTTCATTAGCTCCAGGTGCTTCAATTGATATCCCTCTCACCCTCATACTTCAACAGGACATGTTTGATGGTTTTGCATGGGACAATTATGCAGAAATTGTTGCAATGAGAGACTATGAAAACAATGTTGCAAATGCTAAAGATGCAGATAGTACTCCTCGGTCCAATTCCAACTATGAAAATCTTGTCAGGCCTGGAGATCCTTTTGACAATGAAATATTTGGTAATGGAGAAGGATCAGGTCCTAATGGAGAGGATGAAGATGAAGATGATCACGATGTCGCAGGTCCCGAGATATTTGATCTAGCGATAAGAAAAGAAAGAGTTTCCTCACCTCCTAGTTATAGTTATGTGCAGGAGGTTGAATTTGAGGTTATAGTTTTCAATCAGGGAAATGTACTCGCTGAAAATGTCCAGGTAGTTGATTATATTCCATGTGGATATGAACTGGCAGCAGATGCCGATCCCAATTGGACCTTTTTTCCAGCAACAAGAAAGGCATATTATAACGTTCCCGGGACAATACTTCCCAATGAAACTTATGGAATCTCTGTCAAACTCGATGTAAATCCTTGTTTTGATGACCAGCCTAATGCCTGGACCAATGGATGTGAGATATTTATGGCTAATAATGGAAGGAGGGATATTGATAGTGAACCTGATGATGATAATACAAATGATAACGGGGGTATAGCCAAGAGCCCTTCAGATAATGAAATTGATGGAGATTCCAGGAAAGGAGAAGATGAAGATGACCATGATGTTGAACTGGCTGAGGTTTATGACCTGGCAGTTAAAGTAGTCATTGTTGAAAGCCCTCCTTATGATTACGGACAGGAATTGACATTTAGAACCAAGGTCTTCAATCAAGGAAATGTAATAGCAGAAAACATATTGGTTAGAAACAACCTTCCTGCAGGATATGAATATCTACCTGTTAATAATACAACGACATTCAACACTAATCCGTGGGATAATTCAGATCCGTTGAAACCAACAATTTTTATTGATGGACCCTTGTTACAGGGAGATAGTACATTTGTTGATTTAAAGCTTAGAGTAATAGACGCCGGAGCAACGGCTAAAGATTGGTACGTATATGGTACGATTCAAGTGAGTCAGGATACTGTAGGTGTTAATAGATTTGATGATGCGGATAGTTTACCGAGTACTGACTTCGATGGAGAGACATCAGTAGCACCTGGAGATCCTGAAGATGACGATATATTTTTTAACAGTACGCTAGGATTTTTCCAGGATCAGGATGATTATGATCCGGCAGGATTCGATGTTCTAGATCTTGCATTGATAAAAACTGCTAATCTACCTGGACCTTTTTACCCGGATGATAAAGTGCCGTTCAAAATTAAGGTGTTTAATCAAGGAAGTCTGGTTGCTGATAATATTTTTATTGGCGATACTATTCCTGAAGGATTTATTTTTAATAGCGGTGATGGTGAAAATGGACTGTGGAGTTATAATCCAGGAACAAGGGTAGCTACGAGAACAATTCCAGGACCATTAGGTCTTGAAGAAATGGATTCTGTTGAGATCACACTCACAATTGCTTCTGCTACGGGTGATGATGATGACTGGACCAATATTTCTGAGATTCAGTCAGCAAGAGAAGAAGGATCACAGGTAGGCGCGATCGATTTTGATAGTCCTATGGACACAAACTTCTCAAATGATATTGGAGGCACTCCAGATTCCCCGGAAGACAATCATATAGACGATAATGGAAGTGACTTCAATATGGATGGAATCACGGATGAGGACAATCATGACCCTGCACGCGTCCAGGTAATTGATATCACTCATGAAAAAACCATTACCGGTTCAACGATCAATCCTGACGGTACATTTAATGTAGTTTATGAGATCGTAGTTAAAAACGATGGAAATGCAGAGGGACCTTACACATTAGAAGATCAACCATCATATGATGATGATATAAGTATCGTTTCTGCCTCATATAGTAGTAACACACCCAATGGTGGCTCACTGCCAATGTCCGGATTATGGACTTTAGCAAGCGGTCAGATCATACCCGCTGGCGGCACACATACTTATACCGTAACAGTTGTTGTAGATATTGATCTTTCTGATGCTGAAGGTGATAATATGTATACGCTGTGTGGAAATGGAGGTCAACAGCCGCCACAAGAAGGAGAGGGACTGTTCAATAAATCATTACTTGATGCAGATGATGACGGTGATGTTGATGAAGAGAGCACAGCGTGCGGAGACTTGCCTTACATCATAATGAAAAAGGATATTGTAACCACTATATTAAGAGGAGACGGTACGTATGATGTAACCTATGCAGTAGAAGTGAGTAATATTGGAGGAAGAGATGGAAATTATACCCTTTCAGATACACCTCAGTTTGATGACGATATCATCATTATAAGTGGAAGTTATAGTGGGACACAGAATGGTTCAATGAACTTATCTGGTCCTACAACACTCGCCAATAATAGTAGTATAGGAATAGATGAAATTCACATTTACCTGGTCACATTCAACGTGAGAATCGATCTTGAACCTAATGGAAATGACCCGGGTGACAATATTTACACACCTTGTAGCAATCCGGGTAATGATCCGGGAAGCAATCCAGGTGAGGGATTATACAATAAATCTGAGTTGGATAGAGGCAACAATGGGACAGTTGACGTTGTAGATGATGCATGTGGTGATTTACCATACCTTACAATGGTGAAAGATTTTGTCAGTGCAACTCCATTACTAAATGGTAATTACACAGTCGTATATGATATTACAATTGAAAATAAAGGAGGAAGTCCTGACACATATGAATTAACAGATACACCTTCATTTGATGATGATATAGTTATCAATAGTGGAAGTTTCAGTGGTCAGAATAATGGACCAATGAATACCAGTGGTAGCACTACATTGGCAGATGGAGAAGTGATTAACGTAGGAGCAACACATACCTATACCATTACACTAGATGTAACCATCGATCTTGAACCGGGAAGCACAGATGGAGGTGATAATAGGTACACTCCTTGTGAAGTCCCAGGCAGTGGATCAGGAAGTAGTCCTGGAGAAGGATTATATAACCTCGCAGAACTGGATAGTGGAGATGATGGAACAATTGACATCAGAGATGACGCTTGTGGTGATCTTCCTTATGTGGTAGTTGAAAAGACATTTATAAGTTCTACACCTCAAGTGGATGGATCTTATGATGTTGTTTACAGGATAGATGTGAATAATATAGGTGGAGCTCAAGGAAATTACAGATTGACGGATACGCCTGATTTTGATGATGACATCGTCATAAATAGTGGAAGTTTCAGCGGTCAGAATAGTGGGTCGATGAATGTCATGGGAAGTACACAGCTTGTTGATAATGAATTGATTGATGCAGGAGGCTTACATATCTATAATATCAATCTAAATGTTACTCTGGACTTAGATCCTGGAAGTACGGATGGTGGTGATAATGTATATAACCCTTGTTCTTCTGCTCAAAATGAGCCTGGTAGCAATCCGGGAGAAGGATTGTACAATATTGCCAAGCTGGATAGAGGAAGCAATGGCAACGATGATACGGAAGATGACACATGTGCAGATCTGCCCTTTATTACAATGACCAAAGATTTCCTTGAAGTTGAACCACAACAACCTGACGGTTCATATAACGTAGTTTACAGGATCAATGTAAATAACATTGGTGGAGCATTAGGGACATATTCATTAGAAGATGAGCCTGAGTTTGATGATGATGTTGTAATCAATTTTGGAAGTTTCAGTGGGGAGAACAATGGCCCTATGAATACTTCCGGTTTTACCGAGCTTGCCAATAATGAAAGTATTGCTGCCGGAGCCAGTCACAGTTATTTTATCACATTGAACGTGACGCTGGATTTATCCCCGGATAGCAATGATGGTGGTGATAATATCTACAATGCGTGTAGCATTCCGGGAGATGGTCCCGGTAGTAATCCTGGAGAGGGATTATATAACCTGGCACGACTTGACCGTGGGGGTGATGGATCTTTTGAAGTAGAGGACGATGCTTGTGGAGATCTACCTTATGTTGATATGGAAAAGGACTTTATCAGTGCTACACAGTTGATTGATGGAAGTTATGATGTGCGTTATCAGATCAATGTAACCAATGCCGGAGGAGTTGCTGGAGACTATAGTCTTACTGATACTCCATTATTTGATGATGATATAGTAATCAACAGTGGAAGTTTTAATGGTCAGAATAATGGTCCAATGAATGTGACAGGAACTACCACTCTAGCTCCTTCAGAGAGCATCGATCCTGGTGTCACACACACATACGACATCATACTGAACGTAACTATTGATCTGGAAACAAATGACAATGATCAGGGTGATAATCAATATTCTTCATGTTCTAATCCTGGGAATGATCCAGGCAGCAACCCTGGAGAAGGATTATATAACATTGCTCAACTCGATAGAGGCAGCAATGGCAGAATCGATGTTGAAGACGATGCATGTGGTGACTTGCCTTATGTGGTAATGGAAAAAACTTTCTTAGGGACGACACCGCTAGTCGATGGTAATTATGAAGTAAACTACAGGATTACCGTTGAAAACATAGGTGGAATTGAAGGAGATTACTCATTGAGCGATACTCCGGAATTTGATGATGATATAGTCATTAATTCTGGGATTTATAGTGGGCAAAGAAACGGCTCGATGAATACTTCTGGAACCACAATACTTACCAGCAATGAATCTATAGGTGAAGGAGTCATTCATACCTATGATATTTCACTGAATGTAACCATTGATCTTGAACCAGGAAGTACAGATGGAGGTGATAATACTTATACTGAATGTAGTTCCCCTGAAAATGAACCAGGCAGTAATCCAGGAGAAGGTCTTTATAATAAAGCAGAACTTGATAGAGGCAGCAATGGAAATAATGATGTCGAAGATGATACTTGTGGTGATCTCCCGTACATAGTGATGGAGAAAGATTTTGTGGATGCCGTACAACAGCTAGATGGGTCTTATAATGTAACATTCACCATTGATGTGACGAATATTGGCGGGGCACGGGGATTCTACACGCTCTCTGACACACCTTTATTTGATGATGATGTGACGATAAACGGTGGAGGATTCACACTGGGACTAGTATGTTGTGGAGCTTTTATAGGTGATTTTATAGGTAATCCTAGCCCTTTAACACTGGTTTCTAATTCACCTTTGGATCCTGGATTCACAGATGTATTCTCAATAACTTATAATTTAACTTTAGATCTGGAACCAGGCAGCCCTGATGGAGGAGATAACATTTATACCTCTTGTAGTAATCCAGGAAATGATCCCGGTAGTAATCCCGGAGAAGGGCTTTACAATTTAGCACAGCTGGATAGGGGAGACAATGGTAATGTAGACGTGGAAGATGATGCCTGTGGTGACCTTCCATATGTAATTATGGATAAATCATTTATCAGTGCAGTTGAACAACCAGATGGAAGTTTTAATGTGACTTATGAGATAGAAGTTCAGAATATTGGCGGAGCAGATGGAAATTATGCATTGACTGATACTCCACAATTTGATGATGATATAGTTATCAATAATGGAAGTTACAGTGGTCAGAGTAATGGACCGATGAACACTATCGGATCTACGACACTTGCTGTAAATGAGATTATTCCTGCAGGGGGAACTCATAATTATTCCATTATGCTTAACGTAACACTGGATCTATCTGAAGGAGGATCTGATGGAGGTGATAATGAGTATGACCCATGTAGCAATCCTCAGAATGAACCAGGAAGTAATCCCGGAGAGGGTCTGTACAACATTGCAGAATTAGACCGAGGAAGTGATGGACGTAATGATGTAGAGGATGATACCTGTGGTGATCTGGAAGTTACGATAGGTGACTTTGTGTGGAATGACCTTGATGGAGATGGTATTCAAGATCCTGGAGAACCAGGAATTGAGGATGTCACCGTGATTCTTTATACTTGTAATGGACAATTCGTTGAATCTACTCAAACCAATAGCCAGGGTATTTACGAATTTGATAATGTAATTCCTGGATGTTATTACTTCGAGGTGAGTCAACCTGAAGGTTTCGAAATTTCACCTGCTGATGAAGGTGGTGACGACGCATTGGATAGTGATCTTACAGAAGATAATGGTCCATTGACTTCATCAGATTTTACTATAGATAGGAGTGGAGATATTTATGATTTTGCTTTCATAGGAGCTTGTATCGGACTTGGTGGAGAGATCTGGTATGATACCAATATGGATGATATGAAGAATTTTGGTGAGAATGGTATCAATGGAATTGCGGTCCTATTGTGGAAACGGATTAACGGATCATGGGAATTCCAGGAAGAGACATTTACTGGTCCCGTACCTAATACTCCAAGTGATGATGGATATTATAAATTTTGTGTGTTACCGGGAGAATATCATATCCAGTTCTTCATGCCTCCTAATAGCCTCGTAAGCGTGAGACCTAATATTGGTCCTGATGAGACCATTGATAGTGATGTTACTGATCGTTATGGTTTAGGAACAACAGACTCTTACTTCGTTGCTAGAGACGTTGATACCACCTTTTTCTGTGATATTGGAGCTGGTTACTATCCTATGGGTACAGCTGGTGATTATGTATGGATTGATGTGGACGGTAACGGACTCAGAGAGACTTTAGAACCGGCAGCAGAAGGTATTTTAGTTGAAGCATTTGATATTAATGACAATAAAGTTGCTGAGACCTCCTCCGATGAATATGGAAGGTATAGATTAGAATACCTCAGGAAAGATGCTCATTACCTAAGATTTACTCCTCCGGATGGTTTTGGATTTACATGGTCTGACCCATCTAATACCCTTGAGGATAATATTGATAGCGACGTAGACCATACTAATGGACCAAATACAACACAGTTTTACATGATGTCACCAGGTGAACACCAGGGTCATATCGATGCCGGGCTTGCATACGGAGCATTACCGGTTGAGTGGTTGTCATTCACTGGGATTAATCAGGGTGATGTTAATGTTCTTGATTGGAGTACAACCAGTGAAGTGAATACATTGAAGTATGAGATTATGAGAAAGTCTCCTTCAGAGATTGGATTCCATGTAATCGGAGAAGTTGAAGCGGCAGGTTTTAGCACCAACAATAGAAGTTACAACTTCATTGATGGAAACCTCACTATTCAAGGTGATTATTATTATAAGTTAAGACAAGTAGATCAGAATGGTGATTTCAGTTTCA
>JABDLO010000085.1 GCA_013002995.1 Saprospiraceae bacterium
GGAATATATGCTTGTCAATCAGAAAAAGAAGAACCGAAAGATGTTGAAGGTAAAAGAGCTTTACTCAAAGAAAAAAAACAGGCTCTTGTTGCCCTCAAAGATGAAATCAAAGTCTTGGAAGAAGAGATCTTTGTTATGGATCCTCCCAAAGATAAACCAGCAGTTTTAGTTAATGCTTTGGAAATTCTGCCTAAGACTTTCAGGAGATTTGTATCTCTTCAAGGTAGAGTTACAACTGATGACCTTGTAAATGTTTCCAGCGAAACAGGAGGTAGAATCATGAAGACCTATGTCAAGGAAGGTTCTTCTGTAAAAAGAGGACAACTACTGGCCAAGATTGATCTGGAGACACTTCAGAAGCAGATAGATGAGCTGGAAACTTCTCTGTCACTGGCCACAACGGTGTACGAGAGACAAAAGAGATTATGGGACCAGGAGATCGGATCAGAAATCCAGTTTTTACAAGCTAAAAACAACAAGGAAAGCCTCGAAAAATCTCTGGAAACAGTAAAGTCCCAGTTATCCAAGCAAAACATATATGCCCCTATAAGCGGTATTATAGACCGTGAGTTTATGAAGCAGGGA
Organism: Saprospiraceae bacterium; assembly: GCA_013002995.1. Classification (GTDB taxonomy): domain Bacteria; phylum Bacteroidota; class Bacteroidia; order Chitinophagales; family Saprospiraceae; genus JABDLO01. Next base: position 586 of record JABDLO010000085.1, read on the forward strand.
GAGATGTCCGCCCCCGGTACCCCCATCTATCAAATCCTCAATACATCAAAGGTGAAAGTTGAGGCGGATGTCCCTGAAAGTTACCTCGGAACCCTCAATAAAGGAGATGTTGTTACTGTTACTTTTCCTGCGTTAATGGATACTTCTACGCATCGGATAAATGCAGTAGGACGCACCATAGATCCTGCAAATAGGACATATGAGATTGAAATAAACATATCCAATCCCCAAAATAAATTCAAACCCAATTTACTTGCAGAGGTCATTTTCCAGGATTTTGAAATGAATGACGCATTTGTAGTTCCAGTGGATTTCGTATTGGAAGAAGTGAGTGGAAAGAAGTATGTGTTTATCATAGAACAAGTAGACGGCAAGTCTATTGCTAAGAAGACTTATGTGACCCTTGGAGAAAGCTACGATGGGGATATTGTCATCACAGAAGGATTAAAAGAAGGTGATATGATTATTACAGAAGGATCAAGAAATATGACACCCAATGATCCGGTAAAATTAAGTAACTCTAATATGGACATAACCAATGGATAAGAAAGAAAACAATTTGAGACAGTTTTCACTGAGTTCCTTTGCTGTGGATAATGGCACAAGTGTATTCTTGATAGCCATCATGATCTTAATATTCGGAATACAAGGATATAAGGACATGCCCAAGGAGCAATATCCCGATGCATCCTTACCTACCGTTTATGTGAATACGCCGTACTTCGGTAACTCAGCAGAAGAAATTGAAAATCTAATCACCCGACCCATTGAAGATGAAATCGAATCAATAACTGGTGTAAAAGATGTTACTTCAACTTCTGTCCAGGACTTTAGTGTCATCATCTGTGAGTTCAGTGCTGATATGGAAATGGAAGAAGTGATGCGTAAGGTAAAAGATGCAGTAGATAAAGCTAAAGGTGAACTTCCTACGGATCTGGATGAAGAGCCTTCCGTCCTCGAAGTAGCATTCTCTGACTTCCCGATTGTTACTGTTAATATATCGGGTAATTACAGCAATGATGAGCTAGAGGAATATGCCGATGATCTAGCCGATGATATTGAAAGTATAAAGCAGATATCCAAGGTTGAGAAAAAGGGATTGCTTGAAACTGAGATAAGAATAGATGTTGACCTTGCCAAGATGCAGAGCCTCCAGGTAAGTTTTGGAGATATTGAGAATGCAGTAGCTTCTGAAAACATCACAATGTCAGGAGGTGAACTTGTTAAAAATGACTTCAGAAGGGCTATCAGGGTCATAGGACAATTTGATTCTGTTGATGAATTAAATAATCTTATTGTAAAGAGTGAGAATCAAAGACCTATATTCCTTAGAGATATTGCCAGAGTCAGCAGAGGATATAAAGAAAGAACCAGTTATGCACGTGCAGACTCCCTTCCGGTTGTATCCCTGGATGTGATCAAACGGAAAGGTGAGAACCTTTTATATGCTTCAGACAATCTTAAAGAAGTAATTGATAGAGCTCAGCGGGTATTCCCTCAAGACCTGGAAATCACATTATTCAATGACCAGTCAGTATATACCAGAAACGAAGTAAACAATCTGGAAAACTCTATCATCTCTGGAGTAATCTTAGTTGTTATTGTACTGCTTTTCTTCCTGGGGTTGCGTAATTCTCTATTTGTAGGATTGGCTATTCCATTGTCGATGTTAATGGGAATCCTATTTCTCAGTATCACAGGTGCTACAATGAACATTGTGGTCCTGTTCTCCCTGATTCTTGCTCTGGGATTACTGGTAGACAATGCGATCGTAGTTGTTGAGAATATTTATCGATACATGCAGAACGGATATTCTGGAATAGATGCAGCTAAATATGGTGCAGGGGAGGTGGCCTGGCCGATTATTGCCTCTACTGCAACAACGCTTGCAGCATTTATTCCTTTAGCTTTCTGGCCAGGATTGATGGGAGAGTTTATGCTATATATGCCTTTGACCCTGATTATCGTCCTATCTTCATCTCTTTTCGTTGCATTGGTTATCAACCCTGTGTTCACTTCAAGACTGATGAAAGTCGACAAGGAGGCAGAAAAAAAGGATGTATACAAAAGAAAGAGAAAGAACATATTGATTGGATCTGCGATCATGCTGGGTATAGCAATAGTCGCACATCTCGGAGGCTCCACAACAGTGAGGAATATGATGGGCTTCGCTCTAGGAATTACGCTTATTAATTTCTTTATTTTAAGGCCTGGATCATTTGCATTTCAAAATCGTTTTCTACCAAAACTGGAAAAAGTATATGATCGGTTTATAAAGTTTGCTTTAAGGGGATTTGCACCACTATTATTTTTCTTCGGCTCATTTGCATTGCTTGGTTTTGCTGCATTCTTATTAATGGTAAAAACTCCTCCTATAGAGTATTTTCCATCTACAGATCCACTTTATGTCAACACATTCGTAGAGTTGCCCCTTGGAAGGGATATTGAAGCTACCAACAAGATCGTAAAAGACATAGAGCGTAAAATTGAGAAAGTAATCACTGACAGGCGATTCATTGTAGAAGCGGTATTAACGCAGATCGGTGAAGAAACTTCTGATCCGAACACCCCTCCTGAACCTGGAGTAACACCTCACAAGGCAAGGATTACTGTAGCATTTGTAAAGACTGAAGATCGTGGTGGAATCAGCACCAGGGAGATCATGAATGAAATCCGCACTGCATTACAAGGATATGCCGGAGTTCAAGTAGTTGTAGATCAGAATGCCAATGGACCTCCTACCGGAAAACCGATCAACCTGGAAATCAGAGGTGAGGATATCGACACATTATTAGTCTATGCTCAATTCATTAAGAACTACATCAATGATTTAAATGTCGCTGGTATTGAGGAGTTGAAATCAGATGTCTCTCTTGGAAAACCTGAACTTCTTGTCAACATAGACAGGGAGGCAGCCCGACGATACGAACTATCTACCTTCAGCATTGCCAATGCTTTAAGAACCTCAGTATTCGGGAAAGAAGTATCCAAGTTTAAAGAAGGTGAAGATGAATATCCAATCATGCTGAGACTAGATGAAAAATACCGCAATGATGTAGGGGATTTAATGAATCAGAAAATTACGTTTAGGAACCCGGTAAATGGCCAGATAGTCCAGGTACCGATCAGTTCTGTCGCTGACGTTGAGTATTCTTCTACTTATAGCTCCATCAAGCGGATCAATAGTGACAGGGTTATCACAATATATTCCAATGTCCTTGATGGTTACAATTCCAATGAAATCAATGAAGAACTTGCAAGATCAATGGCTGAGTATGATTTTCCTGACGGAATGACGTATGCATTCACAGGTGAACAACAGCAACAAGCTGAAGACATGTCATTTTTATCCAATGCCTTTATGGTTGCCCTGTTTGCGATATTTATCATTCTTGTAGCTCAGTTCAATTCTCTGATATCTCCATTTATTATAGTGCTTTCAATTCTATTCAGTACGATAGGTGTATTCCTTGGATACTCAACTACTGGAAATACGATATCAGTGATCTTCTCAGGAGTAGGGATCATCTCATTGGCTGGAGTTGTTGTTAACAACGCCATCGTGCTGGTAGATTATATAAACTTACTCATCAAACGAAAACGTGAGAAACAAGGCCTAGCTGAAGATGAAAGCCTACAACCAGAAGAAGTTAAAGATGCCATTATTGTAGGAGGAGCTACGAGATTGCGTCCTGTACTATTGACAGCAATAACAACTGTACTTGGATTAATTCCCCTCGCAATAGGATTTAATTTTAACTTCTTTACTTTAATTACAGACCTTGATCCTAATATTTTTATCGGAGGCGACAATACTGCTATGTGGGGTCCTATGGCCTGGACAGTGATCTATGGATTGGTCTTTGCCACCTTCCTTACTTTGGTGGTTGTTCCCGTTATGTATTGGTTGGGTTATAGAATGAAATATTCAGTAATTAATCTTATAAAAAATTAATTCGATTCAGACAGAAGGCAGTATTGCAATTCAAAAAACAATACAGCCTTCTTTTGAATTTACTTCGCTTTAATATTGCTGATCATTCTTTTACTTCCATTAGCTGCGTATGTGATGATATAATATGTCTTTTTTTCTGGTACCGGAGGTAAAAAAGTGCCGGAAGGTGGACGGAAGGCATATACAAGATTGTTACTGCCTTTTTCGTAAACTTTCATGATTGTATTTCCGTCAACGCTTACTCGGTCCAGCTTATATTTATAGCGACTTACAAGATTAGCATATGGGTCTATGATGAGCGGCCACCCCTTAAAAGGTATGTGGTCCGGAGAGGCTTTATCTGGAGCAGCCCACCTCGGCCATACTGCAACCCTCATTCTCCTTTCCAGACGATAATAATCTATAATGGAATAGCCAGGAGCCTTATCATAGATCTTTCCTGGTTCTTTCTCCAGATCATAGGGATTGGCAACAGCTTTAATTGACATTTTATTCCCGAATCCATCTTCATAATTACCCGTATACTTCCGCAGGTCACCTGATCTTCTTCCACCATCAGGTTCCTGGGCAGGAAACCACCTTCTGGGCCATAAATTAGAAACGGCAGGAGTTGAAACCCAATAACCGGCATCTCCATACTCCTTAATACCATATTGACCTGTTGATCCCAGGTGTTGATCTCCTGTTATATGAAGCGCCAGTCCTTTTCTCATTATTTCCAATGCTTTGTCCCTTTTGTTTTTTGGCCATCCATTGGAATCAAAATCAGCAACCGGTCGATCGTCAGGAGGATATTCTCCTAATTTATGCCTCGGTAAAGTCGGCACATATTTATCATGATAGATATCAGCTGGCAGGGTTGCAACATTACAGAATGGAGATTGTGATATCACAGTTTTAAAAACAACTCCACTTTCCCATTTGTCAACCCAGGATTCAAGAAATTTTTCCTGCCGCTCTCCAAGCAATTGTGCACTAGGATGAAAGGCATCAGTCTTAGGATTCCAACTCTTATTTTGAGGCCAACCATTCTCAATTTCTGCATCAGGGAATAAAGGCTTAGGAGCTGACTTCCACTGCCGGTCTCCTAAAATGGCAAATGAAATCCCGCCATATACCATAGAGGTAAAATAAACGCTGATTCCTTGCTTAACAGGTCTATTGTCCGGAGGATCCGGAAGATGGCCGGTTTGGGTGCGATGTACAATATTAACAAATGAAGCAGGTTCCTTGTATCCCCCACTATCCTGGCTATCATAGCCATAACCCAAACTTACATCTGCTCTTTTCCCACCTTCTCCCCATAAGTTTCCATGAAATACATCATGATCATCAGGAATTATAATGGTCGGATGATCTCTCATCAGGTCTCTGAATGTCCACCCAAACATGTACCACTTTCTCAGATAATCCAGCTCAGAATTTCTTTCAACTCCATACCCTCCTACCCGCTCATACAATTGGTCTCCATGAAAAACAAAAAGATCAGCCTCCTGTACAGTCAGGTTATCCACAAGATCCTGATGTGGAAACCCTACATCATCGACACATGATAAAGAAGCCAATCTGACAATATCTTTTAAAGGTTCCTTCTTTATTACTCCTTCATAGGTATAAACCTTTCCATTACTTGAAGTGTACTCAATCGCATAAGGGTGATCTATGATCGAATTCCAATTCACAATTTTAAAATTGGCAACATATCCATCAGGGTTGATTTGTACCGTATTGAGTGGAGCTCCATCTACAATCAACGAAACCTCTTTAAGGTCTGAGCCTAGAGGGGCCATCTGGACGTTCATCTTAAGTACATTTTGAGACAAGGTGTGCTGGGTCCATAAGATAGGACCATATGACCTATCTTGATGCAGGTCTAATTTATCACCACCCATCTTCCAATTATTGAAGGAATATTTATTATTTCCTCCCTCACTTTTCTTTAGTTCTTTCAACAGATTGAATGAAGGCCGCATTGATGTGTAATCTAACGTATCAGGAAATGCGGTTGAACAAGCTATTCCTAGCAACCCCTGTAACCAGCTGCCATGAACCACTTCTGAATGACTTCCTATCTCCTTTTCCTGCTGGTCCTTAACTGTTATTTTCAGAAGGTAGTCCTCAGAATCAGCAGGTTCACCGGAAACATATAGGTTATATGCTCCTTCTCCGATTGCTTCAATAGAAGTGGATTGTGTAAGGTCTCCGATAAATAGCTTTCCGTCACTACTCCATCCGGCACATAATCCTATCCCTTTTACAGCATCATCACGATAATCGTTAAACTCACCTTTCCTTCCTAGAAGGAAGCCTACCCAGCCCTCATCATTTGAATTGCCATTCTCAACGTTTTTTTGGATATCAACCTCCATATAAAATGGACTTATATCTTCATTCAACTCCGTAGTTAGAGATATGATATTTCGATCTCCACCGGAAACCGTACAATTCATCTTACCATCTTTCAATAGCCAGGACTGTAGGGGATTGGTCCAATAATCAGGACCTGCCCAATTTCTCTCCAGATCAGAATCGCTCCAATCTGATTCCAATTTTACATTTTCATTCTGACACCCGTATAATAATATAAGGATGGAAAATATGATCAATCTGTGCATTTGATTATGATTTTATGGTTCCTCCGGCAATGGTCCATGCTGGGTTGTGCATTTCAAAATCTTTATGTATTCTCGGATCCATTAAGGACAACAATACATCTGTAGATCTTTCAAATCCGGTAACTCCACCGGATTTAATCTGGATGCCATTGTTATTGATTTCCAAAATGAACCTCTCAGCAGATAAAGTTTCATCCAAGACCATCTCTATGGATGCATTTTGATCCTCTGAGTTTAATTTATATCCTCCTGTAATTTCCAGCCGGGATAACAATTTTTCAATAGTGCTTGCATATCTTTTGGGAACTTTAAAGGTGCTTCTTCTATCAATTGTGAAGTACTCTTGACCACCTTTAATATTAAACCCTTCTATTGATGCCACCCTACGTCTGGCATCTATCACGGCGTTTTTTACATCCCCAAGTGATTCCATTTTAAATCGATCGATGACAGGTTCTGTCCTGGCATTTTTCATGATTTCCTCCATCATTTCTACAACTTCTGGGTGCTGATCTGCAATATTATTTTCTTCTCTTACGTCAGAGGATAAATCATAGAGCTCTACGTCCATATTCCCTTTCTTGATATCCTTTCTGATTGCTTTCCAGTCCCCTTTTCTCACTGCTTGCTGACCTCCGTATTCCGGAAAATCCCAAAATAGAAAATCGTGTTTTTCTTGTTCATCACCTCTTAGTTCGGGATAAAAACTAATGCCATCAATGGATACTTTAGGTTCAATACCGGCAATCTCACACAAGGTTGGATACACGTCCTGGAATGCTGAAATATGGTCAGATCTACTACCCTGCTGAATTATATCTGGCCAGTGGGCAATCATCGGGACTCTAATTCCTCCTTCATGTGTAAATCCTTTCCCCCATCCGTATTCAGTCCTGAAAGGTCGGGCACTGTCAAAAAATGGAGTATCTGCACCTCCTGTATATGTAGGACCATTGTCACTACTGAATATAATCAATGTATTATCGAGTTGCCCCATTTGCCGTAAGGCAGAAACTAATTCTCCTACTTGTTCATCCAGATATGATATCATAGCCGCATAGGTTGCTCTTGGATACCTACAGGGAAAATAACTTGTTCCAGTAAAGGGTTCTTCCTCTCCAAATTCTTGATGATAATAGTCTACCCATTTCTGTGGTGCCTGCAATGGCAGGTGAGGTATGGGTGAAGCATAATAAAGGAAAAACGGATCTTCTTTATTTCTTTTAATAAACTTAAGAGCCTCATCATGCATTAATTCCGGGGCGTATTCATTGAGGTTAAAATCATCATAACTATTGATATCATGTGGATCCGCTCCTTTTTCAAGATTGGCGTGTAGCTTTACATATTTATTATCAAGCTCATCTCTTTCTTCATTCTTCCACAGGTGCATGGGGTAATAAGTATGTGCCTGTCGCTGGCAGTTGTATCCATAAAAGAAATCAAACCCCTGGCGATTAGGTACTCCTTCCGTTGTAGGTGCTCCCAATCCCCATTTTCCTACCATACCAGTGCGATACCCAGCCTCCTGAAGCATTTCAGCCACAGTCAATATTGAATCAGGCAAAGGTCTCTGCCCTTCAAGGAATGGATTATCACTCATTGCCTGATAATCCCACACCTTACCTCGCTCTCCCCATTCATCATTGCCACGCACATAAGCATGACCTGAATGCTGACCTGTCAGAAGTACGCATCTTGCAGGGGCACAAACCGGTGCACCTGAATAGTGTTGAGTAAAAATCATCCCTTTCTCTGAGAGAGCATCAATATGAGGTGTTTTTATAATTTCCTGGCCATAAGCTCCAAGCTCGCCATACCCCAGATCGTCAGCCAGAATATAAATAATATTTGGCTTTTCTGATGGGTCATTTTTATTGCAGGACTGAAAGATGAAAATGAAAGAAAACAGTCCTAAAAGAAAACCTTGATTTCGGACAAAAGCCAAAATTTGCTGATACCTGATCTTGCATATAATCATGGCCTGAAACTAATTAATTAGGATGGAATTCCCCAATAAATAATCTGAAGCTTAAATCCTAGTAAATCTATTAAGGGATTGAATGATATTATGTGATGATAAAAATCAATCCTCTAAGGTTTCAACCGGCAATTCAGATGGCCGGCCCCAGTCGCTCCATGAACCATCATATACCATTTCAACCGGATGATCAGCTATAGCCGCTCCGAGAGCGATTACGCAAGCTGTAATTCCCGATCCACATGAGAAAACCAACCTTTTCTTCTCCGGATTGATCTGATCGTAGAGTGCCATCATTGATCTTTTATCCAATAAAACCCCATCCTTTAAGATAGAAGTGAATGGCAGACTTTTGGATCCAGGGATATGACCACCTCTTAATTCTTTCCGAGGTTCAGGAGCAGTTCCATTAAACCTTCCTTCAGAACGTGCATCCAGAATTAAGTATGACTCATCATTTCTTATTTCATTGATTAATGAACTATCACAGATCATGTGAGGCTGATGATTTACTTCTATATCGCCTTTTACTTCACCCTCGGGAGTTTTGACTTCTGTCTTATATCCACTTGATACCCAATGTGGAAGACCACCATCCAACACCATAATATTCTCGTGTCCCATAACCTTAAACATGTACCACACCCTGGGAGCACTATAGATACCATGTCCATCATATACTATGACTGTTGAGTCTCCTCTTATACCTAGAGTCTTGCAACCAGCAGCAAATTTATCTGGAGTTGGCATTGTATTAGGAAGCTCACTTTCTTTATCAATAAACACACCTTTCAAATCAAAAAACCTAGCTCCCGGGATCCTGATGTCCTGTAGTTCCTCTGCTGGCAATTTTCCACCAACTTTAGGAATTGTGGCATCAAGAATAATTAGATTTTCATCATTCAGATGATCATTCAACCATTCTGCACTTACAATGTGATCCATAATTATTTACTAAAGATTTGTATTTATGTAAAGCTACACCTTTCAGGTATTCTAAACTCAATTATCTGAAATGATTTATTGCTTAATATTGATATTTTTATACAAACCTCCGAGAAATGAAAATTAAAAAAATCAGAGTCCTCCTTTTTGATGAAGTTGAGCTATTAGACTTTGCCGGACCAATGGAAGTGTGGTCAGCGGCTGATTATATGCTGGGCGACCACCAGGCCATTGATGTTAAAGCGATATCAAATAAAAGTGAAATATCCGTTTCTAAATCTTTATTGAGGATAACTCCACATATAGTCGGTACAGATGAAGATATTGATATCCTTATTATTCCGGGAGGTTTCGGTACAAGGCCAATATTAAAATCCAATGATCAACTAAAATACATTAAATCACTTATAGCACAATCCAAAATAATATGT
>JABDLO010000092.1 GCA_013002995.1 Saprospiraceae bacterium
TTCCATGACCATTTCCAAAATCATAGGAATGGCAAGCAGGACTAAAGCACGATTGATGCTGCCCTTCGTATAATCTCGCTCTTCATCTTTAAGAGCTTCAAGAAATATGTTCTTTTTTGAGTCGCTCAAACCCTGCTTATAACTGAATGAAGGTTGTCATTTATTACTTACAACAGGTAATTATAATTTATATAAATGACATATAACTAAGTTCAACGCCTGTGGATTGGAATACGCTGTGTTTTTTATATTTTGTGTGGCCTAAAGAAATGGTCTATGAGTTACTTATGGGGAATAGATATGGGTGGTACTAAAATCGAAGGTGCCATTTTAAAACAGGAAAGCCTTAAGGTGGTTGAAAGACTTCGTGTTCCTACTGAATCAGCTAAGGGATATGACGTCATTGTATCAAATGTGAAGAAATTGGTGGATCAATTAAAAGAACGAACCGGTCTTACTCCTGAAAGGATAGGAATAGGCACTCCCGGTACCATGGATCCCATCATCGGTAGTATGAAAAATTGTAACTCTACCGCATTAAATGGAAAACCATTGTTAAATGATCTAGAAAGGATTCTTGGTATAGAAATAAGAATGAGCAATGATGCCAATTGTTTTGCTGTTGCAGAGGCCAATATGGGTATTGTCCAGGAAGTAATTCCTTCTGCAACCAATGTCTTTGGAGTGATCATGGGTACAGGAGTGGGAGGTGGAATTGTCATCAATGGTAAAGTGATTAATGGTCGACAAGGAATCGGAGGAGAATGGGGACACAACTTTCTTGATGAGAGTGGTGGGCCTTGTTATTGTGGCAAGCATGGTTGTGTGGAAACAATCATTAGTGGCCCTTCACTGGAGAGATATTATAGAGAACAATCCGGCCAGGTCAAAAGCTTAAAGGATATCGTGGAGGGTCATAGAAAAAGAACTGATCCCATTGCAACACAAACTATAGAACGACTGTTACATTTCTTTGGGAAAGGATTATCGTGTATCATTAATGTGCTAGATCCCGATGCGATTGTGATCGGTGGTGGAGTAGGTAACATTGATGAATTGTATACAGAAGGATTGATTGAATTAGAAAAACATGTATTTAATCACCGAATGGATACTTTGATTTTGAAACCCAAGCTTGGAGATAGTGCCGGTGTATTCGGAGCTGCATTGCTTTAATATATGATTGAGACTAAAGACATAACTTATTCATACGATAACAAGACTGTATTGTCCTTCCCTGATATTATATGCAAGGACAACGACATCCTATTATTGTTAGGGCAATCAGGAGTAGGGAAGACAACCTTACTACATCTTATTGGTGGATTGATGCAGACATCCAGTGGGAGTATTCTGGTCAACGGTAAGGATATGGAAAGAATGTCCTCTTCAGAATTAGATCATTTCAGAGGCAAAAATATTGGTATCATATTTCAGCAGTCACATTTTGTAAAATCTATTTCAGTCATTGAGAATTTGCTTTTGGCGCAAAGCCTTGCAGGCAAAGACTCAGATAAAAGACATTGCCAGGCATTACTGGACCGCCTGGGAATTGGTTACAAAGCCAATGATAAACCATCCAATTTAAGCCAGGGAGAAAAACAACGATTATCTATTGCAAGAGCCATCGTGAATGACCCTAAGGTGATCTTAGCTGATGAACCTACCTCTGCCCTGGACGATCACAATTGTGAAGAGGTACTAAAACTTCTTGAAGAACAAGCAAAAAGTATCGGTGCAGCGTTGATCATTGTTACCCATGATTCCAGGTTAAAGGATCGCATTCCACACCAAATCATCCTGAACCAGTCATGAATATCTTTAAACTGGCATATAAGAATATCATAGATAATCCGCTCAATTTATTATTGAGCATCATCCTCTTTGCTCTGGGTATAGGATTAATATCTTTTTTGTTGTTATTGAATACCCAGCTCAAAGAAAAATTTGACAGCAACCTGGCTGGAATAGATATGGTAGTAGGAGCTAAAGGAAGTCCTCTACAGATGATCCTGTGCAGCATGTATCATATTGATAGCCCGACTGGAAATGTAACCATACAAGAAGCGACTCCTTTTCTCAGAGATGGACATCCATTGATTGAAACTTCTGTGCCTCTATCACTCGGTGACAGCTATGGAGGATACAGAATTGTAGGAACAGACCATAGCATTTTGAAATTATATGATGTTGAAATAGAAGAGGGAAAACTTTTCGAAGAGTCTATGGAGGTGACAGTAGGAAAAGGAGTAGCATTGGACAAAGGATTGAAAATTGGTGATACTTTCAGTAGTTCTCATGGCTTTAATGAAGGTGACTTTGAACATGATGAAGTTTCCTTTAAAGTTGTTGGAATCTTTGCAGGTTCAGGAACAGTGATTGATCAGTTGATTTTGACTCCTTCATCAAGTATTTGGGTAACTCATGATCATGGTGCAGAAGAAATTGAAGAAGGAGAAGATGACCATGATCATGATCATGAAGAACATGTTCATACCATCGATAGGGTTGACCTATTGTCTCATCCCGAAGAAGAGATTACATCTATTCTAGTGAAGTTCAAAAACAATAAAAATTTCCAGGCTTTAAACATGCCGAGGAACATCAATGAAAACACTGATTTGCAGGCAGCGGCTCCAGCTTATGAGATCAATCGATTGTATGCGATGATCGGCACAGGAACCAATGCCATAAGAAGCCTTGCCATATTGATTGCTATAGTTTCTGCTTTAAGTATTTTTATTTTCTTATTTAAAAGCCTTAAAGAGCGGAGATATGAATTGGCCTTGATGCGTGTGATGGGAGGAGGCAAGACTAAGTTGTTTTCATTGATCATTCTGGAAGGTTTGATCCTTGCTGTAATTGGATTCATAATTGGAATCATATTGAGTCATGTAGCTATGGAAGTGATGGCTCATTATCTACAATCTGATTATCGATATAGCTTTACCGGTTTCAGGTGGTTGAGTGAAGAATGGTACCTTTTATTCCTTTCTCTCGGGATTGGTTTCATTGCGGCGATCATCCCTGCATGGAGAGCGGGCAATACAGACATTAACAAAATTTTATCGCGCAATGGGAAGTAATATTGAATCCTTCATTGCCGATGATGGTTGTATATTTGTGCAACAATTATGATTCTAACGTCATTTACTAAAATAAAATAAGTGTTATGCAAAAGTATATTCTTTCTTTACTGGTAGTTGCGATCGCTTGGAGTGTCCAAGCTCAGGATATAAACCCTGACCAGAATATGTGGAAGACACTGGCCAAGATAACTTACAAGAAAGAATATGATGAATTCCTTGGATTCAAGATCGATAAGCCGGTTTTCAGTGCTCCTATCAAGCAGATGGAAGGGCAGGAAATTACAATCAAAGGATACATCATTCCGGTTGAAGGATATAAATCGCATACTGAATTCATCTTCTCAGCCTTTCCATATAACATGTGCTTTTTCTGTGGTGGTGCGGGTCCCGAAACAGTGATGGAAGTGCTGGCCTCAGAACCGGTTAAGTATACAGCTGAATCTGTAACCCTGGTCGGCAAGTTGGTATTAAATGCCGATGACATCAACAGCCTGATGTACAAGCTGGAAGATGCCAGGCTGATCAATCCATGAGGAAATTAGATCTGATTATAATATTTTTTTTTCTGCAAGTTGGTAATTCCAATTCTCAGGCCATAAATGATGCAATTCAAGGACATATTTGGTCTCCCTCTTACAGTTTTGACCCATCCGTCTTAACCATGATAGGCAGTATCCAGACCATGCAATTTATGGAAGATGGAAGCATTTTATTTCCGGATATTGACAACATGGATAAGGATCAAAAGCTGACTTATGAACTAAATGATAGTATCCTTCTCATAGCTACAGGTGATATCACTACTCCCTTTGGAAAGATTAAAACCATCAATGACCATTTTATGGTATTGAATCCGGTTGTGGAAGGATCTGGAGAAGTTATCAGGGGAATGAATATCATTTTCTATTCAGAAGAACCGACTGAATTAAAGCTCCATCCAGAAGTACTGAAGGATCTTCAAGCATATAGTAAATGGTTGGTTCATGCCTACGGGCAAAAAATAGACTTAACCGTTGGACCGGGAGGAAAGGAGTATGATCACTCTTCCATCCTTCAGGAGGGTGATCAATATTTTCTACAGATTGATCAGAAGAAATTTAAAATCATGACGATCTATCATGATAAAATGAAAGTCTTGGGGATAGGCCGGGATGGATATTCAGAAGTTCAGTTGATAAAGGACTAGCAGTGTTTTACTTAAATGTAAAAGTGCATATATTGAATTGAAGCGAATGTCTGCCAAAGGCAGACAGGCTTTCGAAAATCGGTGTATATATTTTAATACTTGTTTTACTAAACAAATTATTATTATCGATTATAGAAGCATTTGCTTCAATATAGTATTTAGCTAAAACCATATATTTAGAATATAATATTTACGGATGGCCAGAACAGGTTTCAATATCACAGACCAGTATTCTACCTATTTTGTGACATTTACAGCTGTCGGCTGGATGGATATTTTTACACGGAAGGAATGTAAGGACATTATCATCGAATCCCTCAAATATTGTATGAAAAATAAAGGACTGGTAGTAAATGCATATGTCCTAATGGAAAGCCATTTACATATGGTTGCTAGGGCTGAGGAAGTAATGGACTGTCAAATATCATAAGAGATTTCAAGAGGCATACTTCGAAGAGAATTATAGATTGGGTATTAACCAGCAGTAAGGAGAGTCGAAGGAAATGGATGTTGATGGTTATGCAATATCATGCAAAATTCAATAAGAATAACAATGATTACCAGTTGTGGATTCAGAATAATAAGCCAATGGAATGTCTAAAACCCCGGTTTACGTGGCAGAAGATCAATTACATACACAACAATCCTTTAAAAGCAAGGATTGTTGATAATGCTGAGGAATACATCTATAGTAGTGCGAGAAATTATTTGGGGAGGAAAAATGTGGTTCTTGAAGTTGAATGTCTAGATCTTGATGTAAATATTGGGTATGTTGATATGTGAATTTGTATATATTGAATCGAAGCAAATGCTTCGATGATCGTCGTATATAATATTGAAACGCTAATTGAAGCAATTGCTTCAATTTAATATTTGAAATTAATATTGGAAACACAAGATGTTGTTGAATACTATATTGCGGTTACCCCAACCTCTTATCCCACTCAATAATCTTTTCAGCGATTTCCTCACCTTTGTCTTCCTGCAGGAAGTGTCCAGCACCTTTTATGATTTCATGAGGTTGATCCTTACATCCAGGAATCTTTTCCTGGAACACTTTTTCAAGGCCAGCCATGATGGGATCAGAATCAGAAAATAAGGTGAGTGTAGGAATCTCACATTGCATCAATTCTTTCCATACTTCCCGGTTGCGAACACATTCAGGATCATCATAATCAAATGGTACTAATACTGGAAACTGTCTTGCACCTTCCTTAAAACTTTCATCTGGAAAAGGCGCATCATAGGCCTTGATGACTTCCTTTGAAAGATCGGTCTGAGTGGCCATATTAATGATCTTACCTACTGGAAATTCTGGAACATTTTGAGAAAAATCCCTCCATTGCTCAAAAGCTGCATTTGCAGAAGCGTGACCTGCTGGAAGAAAGGTATTGGCTATAATGAGTCCATTAATCTTAACCTTGTGCTTCACAGCCAACCTTAGACCGAGGAGACCACCCCAATCCTGGACAAATAGATAAGTCTTCTCAAGGTTGACTTGCTGAAACCATTCATCCAACCATTCTTCATGTAAGGCATAGGTGTAATTATTTCTATCGGTCAATTTTTCAGACTTACCAAACCCAATGAGATCAGGTGCGATGGTCCGCCATCCGGATGCCTGAAAAACTTTGATCATTTTACGATACAGATATGACCAGGAGGGCTCGCCATGTAGCATGACGATACAAGGGCCTTCAGATTCATTATCGATATAATGCATCCGCATTGAACCTCCTACTCTCTTATATTTAGGATCAAAATCGTATCCCGGGAGATTTGTAAATCGTTCCTCGGGAGTATTTATAAATTTGTTATTACTCATTATAGATTTTATCTATTTCTTCCTGGTGCTTCTCAAGGATAACCCTTCGCTTTAATTTCATTGTAGGAGTTAATTCAGCTTTAGTTCCATCTACTTTAGTCGCTTCCCATTGTTTGTCCGTGAGTGCAAACTTTTTAATCTGCTCAATGTGGCTGAATTCAGGATTGTATTTATGACAACACTCTTCATATCTTGAAATAACCTTATCATTTTGAATGGCCTCACTTACGCTCACCCATTCAACTCCATTCTTCTTACACCATTCCTTTAAAGGTTCAACAGCAGGAACTATAATGGCAGAAACAAATTTTTGTTTATCTCCTACAACCATGATTTGCTCAACAAGGAAGTCTGCTTTGAACCGATTCTCAAT
>JABDLO010000124.1 GCA_013002995.1 Saprospiraceae bacterium
GGAATACTCCTGGATACTTTCACAGATACATTGAAGATGACTACCCCATCGAGATGACTTAAAATTTTCTGCAGCTTCATCAGCAGATGCTTCATCTATTTCTATACCTTTAATCGTTGCCACCGGATTTCGTTGAGCGAGCATCAAAGCAATGATTCCAGTTCCTGTACCTACATCCAGAATATTGGACTTTTCCTGAACATCGGACCAGGCCCCAAGGAGCATTGCATCCGTATTTACTTTCATTTTATTCTCTTCCTGCAATACTTGAAACTCTTTGCAGTAAAAGACATCAACAGTTTTATTCATTGCTTTATAAATCTCCCGGCTACTTTGCCATTAATGAGCAGCAAATATAACCCGTTATTATAATTTTTAACGTCAACCTCCCAAGCCGATACCTTTAATCGATCAGAATATAATATTCTACCATCCAGGCTGACGATGGACATCTGATCAATGATTTCATTACATTCAACTAATATTCTGGAGTTTGATGGATTGGGTGATATTTTTACTTCTGCAGATGAAACGTCGGCAGTCGAAGTAGATAATTCTCCCCACCACCTTTGAAATTCCTGTTTAAATATATTTGCTATACTTTGATCGTGAATGATCAATGTGTTCTCATCGTTGTAATTGTCTGCACTAAAAGTCCAATTATGAGATCCGGTCACTACAATTGGATCAGAATTACTCCCTTCATCTATAATGGCATATTTATGATGAAATAGCTGTGAAGGTGGATGGTTGCTCACCGGTATTCCAACGGCCCGAAGATCTGAAATCACTGATGAGGACGATCCGATATTTTCTACAATGACCCTTACCTTGGTATCTGATTGATGGAGCTTTACCAATTCATCCTTGAGGTCAAAATAAGTAAAGATCAACAAGCCGACATTTATTTCTTCATCTGTACTTTTAACAGCTTCTCCTATATGAAAAGCCGTGTTGTCAGAGGGAGAAAAATAAGATTCCACTCTTCTACCCCCGATATCAAAAATATGAGGTGTGTTATCATTCTTATCATTCCCGAATCTTGCTGTAGATGGATTGGGTTCCGCACCATTGCTGCCCCACATTTCTTCAAATTCTATGGTGTAAGTCTGTGCCAATGATTTATCCTGGATCCATATCATGTGATTAGGATCTGTTTCCATCTGATTGGTTGTGAAATTCATCGCCCCAGTGAGTACCCAGCTATTTTCTTGCTTATCTGCATCAATGACAAAAAACTTATTATGCATTAAATCGTCTCCCTTGTTGCCCCTTACCACAGGAAAAGGTATATTACCTTCCCATCCTGAATTTCGGGTCTCATCATCTGTAATAACCCGCACTTGTACTCCTCTGGCATAAGCATCGATCAATGCACCGACTATTGAAGTTCTACTGGTATTGTAAGCACAGAAATCAATTGAAGTCTCGGCATTATCTATTAACTTAATAAGGTCCCTTTCAAGGATACCAATAGATGTAGAAACGGGTTGACTCCCATCAGAAAAAGATGTATCCACATCATTATTAAAGTAAACTTTCATTTCTCCACTAGAGCGGGATCTGGTAGCAAAATAATGTTCTTCGCCATTTAGATCCGTTATACCATATACTTCACCAGGTAATAGCCCTTCAATTATCAGATGGTTTTCATCTAATAAATTGATCGAAATGCCATTTCCTTTTGAATTTACATTGTAGGAGGTTACATGGAGACTTTTGTCAAATATGATTCTACTTAATGTAATGGAATGCTCATCAAATGCCACTAACCCATCCTGCGCATCAACAACGTTGAGTGTAAAAATCAGGAATAAGAAAAAATACTTCACCCTAATTAATGATGTCATTAAGGTTCCTGATCGTAAGTTGTGGATCATCAAATTGAGTCACCATAGCAATAATGTCTACTTTACCTGTAGGTACAGCATCTCCTGAAAATGATGCATCTCCACGGGTAAAGTGAATGATCGTTCCTGAGTCATCGACAACATTTAATCCGCCATTCCATGTACTTCCTCCTGTAATCATTACATCATTTACCCTCACCAGTGTAGATTCCAAATTCTCAGAATCTGCAATTACTTGCGCAACAGTCAGAACTTTAGGATCTGGTAAAGTTCCCATGCCTTTATCGGTGGCTACATTCAATGGAACATTGTTGACTTGCAATAAGCCTCTGAATTCAGACAATTCCTGTCCGGAAACATCTATCTCCAGCAACGTACCTAATGCAAAACTGTGGGTTTCAGTAAATCGAATTGTAATACCTCCTGATGCATCCTGGATGTGTAGGTTCCTGACTGTTGTATTCTCTGTTGCATTGTCAGAAATAACTACTCCTTCAATTTTTCCATTTGAGGCAGTTGTTGCACCTCCTTCAAATGCTGCTCTTAATGACATAATGGTGAGATCACCACCTCCACCTGTACTTCCTCCACCATCTATATCTCCGGTATTCCTTAGAATTACTTGTGGATCATCAAACTGTGATGCAATAACAATCATATCAACAGTTCCATCAGGTAAAGCCTGATCTGCAAAAGTGGCACCACTTCCGGTAAACATAGAAATCGTTCCTGTTGCATCTGTAACATTAATCGATCCTGAAAAAGTACCGCTTCCTCCTAATGCGACATCCGAAAGCATTACAAGTGTAGATTCATATTGATCAATGTCAGACAATAAATCATTAACTGTAACAGAAGTTGGTTGTGGAAGACTAGATGATCCTGTTACAACTACAGCACCGTTGGACACATTGTTTACCTGTAACAACCCTCGGAATTCTGATAGCTCCTGTGCTGATACATTAACTTGTACAAGATCACCTGAGTTCAAAGTGTGATCATCATTAAATCTTACGACGATCCCTCCTGTTCCATCCTGGATGAATGCATTTCTTCCATTGATATTAGAAGTTGAACGATCAGAGATAACAACACCCTCAATGAAACCTTCAGGAGCTGACATAGCTCCATTGTTAAATTCAGCTCTGAGAGTCGAAATATCCACCTGATCTCCTCCTCCAGTAGAGCCTCCACCTTTAACATCATTGCTGCTATTCAAGATAATTTGAGGAGAATTGAATATGGAAACAATAGCAGTAATTTCAACGTTTCCTGAGGGTACAGCATCATTAGCAAATGTTGCTCCCGACTGTGTAAACATATCTATCGTTCCCGTTGCATCAGATACATCGAGACCTCCGGAGTATGTAGATCCTCCTGATATCGTCGCATCTTTTATTTTAATATATTCAGATTCATAAGATTCAAAATCATCAATGATCTGAGAGACAGTAACCTCTTGAGGGTCAGGTAAAGCATCAAGGCCTACTACTTCTACATTTGCATTGGGTACATTATTAATTTGTAGTAAGTCTCTAAACTCTGACAATTCCTGTCCTGTTACATCGATTACCAATTCTGATCCAATTGCAAATGAATGATTTCCCGTAAATCTTACAAGTATACCGGCACTTTCATCCTGGATGAATAAGTTTCTTCCAGTAACATTTCCGGATGTATAATCAGAGATCACAACACCTGAGATCAATCCACTCGGAGCTGAACTTGCACCTTGATCATAATTACTCCTTATGGTAGATATAGGAATGGTAGGAGTTTCACATCTAGGTTGATCAAAATTAACATCATCAGTGTCTCGGATTAATAACTGTCGGTCTGATCCAAATACACCATAAACTGCAGTAATGCTTCCATTTCCTTCAGGAGTAATCTCATTGGCAAAATCTGCAAATCCTGAGCTTCTAACTATAATCTCATTTCCATTGCAATCGACGAGGCTGTGATTTACACCAGTGGGAGGATCCGCTATCGAATAGGTAACACCCGCTGAACTCTGTTTAAATTGAACATTCTCGATTTTGATTAAAGTGTTTAATGCCATATTTCCGAGTAGGTTCATTTCAGTAATCGTTGGCTCAACCGGTAGGTTATATACTCCAGGAATTACTACTTCTGCTTTAGCCAATTCTGATTGTATCCCAGCGAGTCTTAAGTCTCCATCATCATCATAAGGTGCTGCCCCCATCTGAGGCAAACCATTATAATCGCCTATCCATAAGTCAGAAAGATTAACAAATACTCTTCTTCCCACAGGATAAGTATTATACAACTCGACTTCATCAATCAACAAGGCTATTCCTCTGTCACTATTCTCATCTTCTATGATTATTGTTCTGAAAAAATTTCCAGATTCATCATCAGCAACAACCACTGCCTGAATGTATTTATCAATATCAAGTTTAACATAGTCCCCCAATATCTGCTTATCGAAGACTTCTTCAAGGGAAGTAATCTGATCCTGAGAAATGGCAGGATCCTCTCCTCCTGAAGGCGGCTCATCAAATTCATCCTTTACACATGATCCCAATACTAGAGAGACCATCATTAACATCAATAGAAGTAAATTCTTATTCTTTATCATCGATTTAAATTAATTCAATTAAAAGCTTACACTCACATTCAATGAGTAATTGATTCCATAGGCATAAAATAGCCTCGGTGGAAAAGTATTTATATCCTTTGATTCATAATCAAAACGATATTGCTCAAATCCACCCGTTATGAAATCTTGATTATTCAGGATATTATTTAAACTCAGATTAGCAGAAATGTAATAGTCATCTAGCCTCCAGGATTTACCTGCAAACATATCTACAGTCATCTGTGAATCCAGCCGCTGCTGGTCAATGATACTGTTCCATAGTTCTGGCTGCTCTTCCTTATTTACCAACTCTACTCCCACCGCTGTTCTCCTATCAGGGTTAAAATCCAGGTATGCCCGATCAAAGTAATTCAGATTCAAATTGATGAACCAAAATTTAGGAGATCGGTAGTTTAATCCTATTGTTCCTGCAGTCTGGGGTGTACCAGGCACATAAAAGTTCTTTAGATATACAAGCCTGTCTTCATCAATGGTTTCTGCATTGTTATCCTGGGAAATGGTTGCTCGTGGACGTGAATTGTAGATATATTCTCCGAGAGCCCCGGCTATTTCAATACTCAAAGTAGATGTGATATTTCCTTCAATGCCTACTTCAACGCCCATATGTCGCTTGTCCACACCATTCATCACATAGTTAACGAAAGTACGCTCCTCGTCATGATAAAAGCTTATGCTTTCAATCTGGTCTCTGAATTCCGTATAATAAGCAGAGACTCTTCCTTTAAGACTTGGAAATCTTAGAATATAACCTGCTTCACCACCAAATATCGTCTCACTGGTGAGGTCATTAACGATTTCATCCCTGGTCCTGGCACTTAAATAACTAAACCGGGGATACGGAGACTGGGTTCTGTAGGTTCCATTGGCGTAGAAATAGTTACGACCATCGAGCTTGTATGTCAGTCCCCCTTTAATTCCATAATTAGTAAATGATTGTTGATCAGAATCTCCTTCAGAATTATCTGGAAACTTACCAACTTTGGTATAACCCCTTCTGAAAAATGCATTCTGGCTCAATTCAAGACCTATGTGAAGATCAATGTTAGATCCTACATATTCGCCTTGTCCCCACAAAGTGCTCCTCCTGGACCTTACATCATAATCCCACCCAAATACATCACCTTCGTATACCAGACGATTAGGGTTGTTGAGGTCATTCTGAATGATAGATATATCTCCTGGAAAATCCCTGATCGCAAATTCATCATAGTCTATATAAAATTCTCCGCCGAGAAGATCATCCAATGTCTTGAAGTTTTCTGCGACTTCCTGATGATGCTGCAATCCCAATGTAAGCTGAAAAGAAGGAGAGATTGCACTTTCCAATTGTGTATTGAAAGAAAACCGATTATTGTCAAATCTCTGCTCCTGTATGATGTATGACGACAGCCTACCGGTAACATCATTACCGGCTATGCCACCTACGTCTCTTACTGTGGTGGTTTTATTCTTATTGGTTTCGTAGAATCGGTTCCATTGCAATTGAAGTGCTTCAGGGTTACCTCTGTAGAATTGCTCTACCTGAGCCCTTGATTCATCACTTTCCTGCCAGGATGGAAGTTTTCTGTAATAATCTGGTCGGGGATCGGGTGCAAGGAACCAATCCAGTCCGGTAGTTCCATATCTTCCTGTCTGATAACCAATTGATGTTACCAAATTTGTATTGTCAGAAATATTCCATTTATGCTGGAAGATGGCGGTAGGCAAGTGGGAGATGTATGCCCTGGCATTTCTTTTCTCACCATTCTGATATCCCCAATTAGGGTTGTAATACACGTTATCAGTTAAATCATAAACTTCCTGAATAGATCCTGATGACCTTCCCCTCTTCAATGGAGCCCCCATTACAACAAGACTCGCTCTATGGGCATCATTTATTTCTTTTTCTACTCCCAGGAAATAAGACCATGCATCATAGAATGTTCCTTCAATGTATCCTTCAGAAGCATACCTTCTTGAAGCCGATGCAGAATATGACCATCCCGATTCTGTCTCTCCACTATTGTGGGTTATGGCCAGCCTGTGCACATATGATCTATTGCCATAAGAATATCTCACCCTGGTTCCCGGACGTTGGGCTGAAGGACTCAAATCAATACTGGATGACCCTCCTATTCCACCGAAGCCAATTGAAGTAGGACGCAATGACAATTCTGAATCTCTATTTCTCATCACATCATTTAATCCTCCCCATGCTGACCAGTATATCCTCCCATCATCAAGATCATTCATCCTCATTCCATTGATGTATAAGTCTGTTCTTTCATTATCATATCCCCTCCTGCGGAATCTCGCAGACCAGAAGTTAAATGATGCCGCATCTTCAAATACATCCTGCCCGGATGTCAATATACTCGAGATCTCAAGGCCATCTTCTCCACTGGAAGCAAGATCACCAATATTAATGATGGCAATATCCGTTTCATTATCCTGGATCTGGTCGGTGGATCCTTCGATGGTCAGGATTCCCATATCAATGTCATTTTCTGCCACTTGAACGGTCTGAACATACTCAATGTATCCTTCTATACTCACCTTCAGAGAATAATTCCCGGAACTGACATCTGTGATGGTAAATCTTCCTGTTGCATTGGTATATGCAGCCAGGTCGGTGTTCAATACTTCAACCAGTGCTCCTATGACAGGTTGGTTATTGTCATTGACAATTTTGCCACGAATAGTCTGAGAAAAAGTTAATGAAACATTAAGAAGAAAAAAGAATATGACCAGAAAGCTGAACTTTCGTCTTATCATTGGAAACAGTGATTAAATTTAAGCACCAAAGTTATCATATTGTAATAAATAAATATGTTAAAGCATTATAATTCTTAAATTAAATAAATTCGCACCTGATTAATATAAAGCAACTACATACAATCTACGCTTCAATGAAATATCTCTTTTCTATTGTGATGGTTTTTCTTCTTGGATTTAGTGCTTCATCACAAAATGTAAAAATCATAACTGTCGGTTTTTATAACCTTGAAAATCTATTCGATACAGAAGATGATCCAATGATTAATGATGAAGAGTTTACTCCAGAAGGTAAGCGTTCATGGACATTCGATAAATATCAGGAAAAGCTGGCTAATATGGCTTATGTTATTTCCCAGATAGGAATAGATCAAAACCCTAAAGGTGTAGCTGTACTTGGAGTTTCCGAAGTTGAAAATAAAAGGGTACTGGAAGACCTTGTGATCCAGGATGCCATTAAAGACAGGAATTATCAGATCGTTCACATGGATTCACCTGATAGAAGAGGAATTGATGTGGCATTGTTGTACAACCCCTCCCAATTTGAAGTGATGCACTTTGACACGATTCCATTTATCATATATAATAGTGATGGAAAAAGGAGATTTACAAGAAATATTCTTCATATCAAAGGGCTCCTTGATGGGGATACCACATACTTCCTGGTCAACCACTGGCCTTCCCGGAGTGGTGGTGAAGCCAGGTCTGCACCAAACAGGATCCACGGTGCTAAACTGGTGCGTGAATATGTAGATTCACTGAACGCTGTTGATCCCAATAGTAAGATCATCATTGTTGGTGACTTGAACGATGACCCCAACAGTGCATCTGTCAAGAATTACCTGAGGGCAAGAACCCGCATTAAAGAAACCGTCCAGGGTGAATTATTCAACCCTATGGCAGATTATTATCGTCGTGGGATTGGTAGCAATGCTTATCGGGACTCATGGAGTCTATTTGACCAGATCATTGTTTCTTCAGGATTGACGGATTGCAATGAAGGTTATTGTTATTATAAGGCTTACGTATTCAATAAGCGTTTTCTTGTTCAACCTTCCGGCAAATATAAGGGTTACCCTTTCAGAACATTTGGAGGAGATAAATACCAGGGGGGGTACAGTGATCATTTTCCTGTTTATGCACACCTGATTCAAAGAATTGATTAGGATTCAATAGCTTTACACCTTATACATCTATAGGTGAAAGAAAAACTTCCACTATCTCTAAGCCGGGAATTCTCAGACATCCTGGACCAACTGGAATCTACCCGTGATCCTGCATTCATTACAGGTAAGGCAGGAACAGGTAAGTCTACCCTACTCCAACTATTCCGAAATACTACCAGGAAGAAGACAGCAGTAATTGCTCCTACAGGAATTGCTGCCATCAATGTAAAAGGTCAGACCATCCACTCGTTTTTCGGATTTCCACCTAAAATGATCAATCCATCTGAAATCAGAAAACGACCCAATCATCGCTTATTTAAAAACCTGGATGTCATTATAATTGATGAGATCTCAATGGTTCGCGCCGACATGATGGATAATATTGATATTTTCCTTAGAATAAATCGGGAGATCAATGAGCCTTTTGGGGGTGTCCAGATGCTGCTCTTCGGTGATTTATTTCAACTTCCACCAGTAGTTGCCTCAGAATTTGAGCGGAAGGTTTTTACCGAAAGGTATGAAAGCCCTTATTTCTTCTCTTCAAGAGTTTTTAAAACGGGATATGAAAGTCCCATAATTGAATTACGAGAGGTATACCGGCAAGCTGAAAGATCTTTCATTAACCTATTGGATAATATAAGGATGAGACACATTGATTATGACGACATGGAAATGCTCAATGAAAGGTTTGTCCCGGTCCCGGAGGATAGAGACTATTACATCACATTGTGCTCTAGAAATGATATCGCCGACAGGATCAATAATGAAGAGTTACATAAAATTCAGGAAGAAATTTATCTATACAATGCTAAAATAGTTGGCAACTTTCACTTCAGGTTATTCCCCACAGAACAAATACTAAAAATTAAGAAGGGAGCACAGGTGATGTTTGTCAAAAATGATCCCCAGAAGAGATTCGTCAACGGGACAATCGGTAAAGTAACCTATTGTGAAGACGATGAGATAAGAGTGGTCCTCTTTAATGAATCAAAAGGTGAATATGAAGAAATTGATCTTGAAAAGTTGGAATGGGAAATCCTTAGATATAAATACGATCCAGACCAGCCTAAGAAAATCGTCACAGAATCAATAGGAAGTTTTATTCAATTCCCCATAAAGCTGGCATGGGCAATAACCATCCATAAAAGCCAGGGTAAGACCTTTGAGAAAGTGATCATTGATCTGGGAAGAGGAGCATTCGAGTATGGACAGACCTATGTTGCACTAAGTAGATGTAAGACTCTTGAAGGCATCATACTGAAACAGCCGATTAGGCCCAGGGACATCATGACAGATGAAAGGATCATTGAGTGGTATGAAACTTACCGGTAATGTGAATGAGACTTCGAGACTTCGGGACTTCGAGACAACGAGATGGATATTATTAGATTCCGTGTAATCCAATAATCCCTAGAATCCGTGATTCAGACAAAATTGAAGAACTCTGTTGGTTTAAGCGTCCCCGCTTAAACCTTAATACAAGGACTTTTAATCTGGCTTTATAAAAACCACGTTCTCCATCAACTTACTCATCCCTACCCCATACAAAATGATTGAGATGCTACTAACCGGCATCAGGATGGCAGCAACTATTGGCGACAATTGAGCAGTCACTGCAAAAAACAATCCGATGGTGTTGTACAAGGCAGCAAGAAAGAAGCCTCCATAAAGAGCATACTTTATCAATCGTGAATAATTGAACAAGGATGAAAGCCTATTAAAATACTTGGCATCCAATATCACATCAGAGGCAGGTGTAAAATTGTTTACATCATCTGCAAGTACAAGTCCCACATCACTTTGTTTTAAAGCTCCGGCATCATTCAATCCATCACCGATCATCATTACTTTCTTCCCAGACTTCTGAATTGATTGCACATGATCTAATTTATCTTGTGGAGATTGATTAAAATACAGATCATCTCTGCTTCCGAATAATTTGCTCATTGATTCAACTTCTC
>JABDLO010000304.1 GCA_013002995.1 Saprospiraceae bacterium
GCCTTAACAATGGCTTTGATATTATCTATTGCTTCAGGCTTCTCAACTTTTGCAATCACTTTGGCAGGATGTTCTGCTTTCGCAATTCTTCGTTTCAGACCTTTAACATCATTGGCAGATCGCACAAAGGAAAGAGCAATCCAGTTGACCGGTTGTGTCAATATGAACTCCAGGTCCTTTTTGTCCTTAGTTGTCAATGAAGGTAATGATACTTTTGTGTCTGGAAGATTTACTCCTTTATTGGAAGATAGGATACCTCCAAAAATAACTTTGAGTTTTACCTGGGACTTTGCATCAGTCTCCTGCACTTCAAGGACGATCTTTCCATCATCTACAAGTACTCGCTCTCCTACATTTACATCCTTGGCAAATTGCCTATAACTCATATATATAGCCTCCTTAGTACCGACACATTCTTTATTGGTAAAGGTCAGGATATCTCCTTTCTTAATTTCTATACCGTTGTACTGGATTTTTCCTACTCTTAATTTCGGACCCTGTAGATCTGCAAGGACGCCAATGTGAACACCATACTTTTCATTGATCTTATTGATGTGTCTTATGACTTCTTTTATATTCTCATGCTCTCCATGAGACATATTGATCCTGAATACATCTACTCCGGCACGGACCAAAGCCAACAATTTTTCATAGCTGTCAGATGCGGGACCAACAGTTGCTACGATTTTGGTCTTTTGATGATGTGGGAATTTTATGGTTTGCCTCTTCAAAGTTTATATTTTACTTAGTGTAAAAAGTACAATAATTATATTTCTAGGTGCGAAGGTAGTAAATATCACCTTTGCAAGGTTAGGTTAAAATTGTAAAATAAACATTAACTATTTAATGGAAGTTTGGAAAAAAGGCCAAGATAAATTGATGAGTTTTTCTCCTGTTCCCTCAAAATTACCCTATTTGTAAATATTTAGGATGCATTTTTCGTTTAATTGGTGAGTGATTGTTATTAACATAAGTAATTGATAAACAGTGATCTATGAATTCGTATTTATCTACGATATGTTAAAAAATGATTAAAAATCTTGGTAAAGAACCCTTTAATACCGTTATTTGCATTCTCATAATAAAAAGCATTACATTATGTCAGAAATTGCAGATAAGGTCAAACAAATTATTATTGACAAATTAGGAGTAGATGAATCAGAAGTTACTCCTGAGGCAAGTTTCACCAACGATCTTGGTGCTGATTCACTCGACACTGTTGAGTTGATCATGGAATTTGAAAAAGAATTTAACATTTCAATACCTGATGAGCAAGCTGAAAATATTCAGACTGTGGGTCAGGCGGTTGATTATGTGAAATCACAAAACTAATTAGATCAGACTTCTTTCGAGGTCTACATTTAGATCCACAATCGAGACAAGTTCTTGGTTGTGGATTTTTTAATTCAGGGATATCTTATTACATTTCTCCTCCCTTATCGAAACCATGCGAGGATAATTAATCCTGGTTGCATATAGCTACTTAATAAAAACTGGTAAATTTGCACTCTATGAGAAGAGTTGTTATTACAGGTATCGGCGCATTAACATCTATTGGTAACAATGTTGCTGAGTACACTGAAGGACTTAAAAATGGTACTAGCGGTGCGGGAATCATAACACGGTTTGATGCGGCACGATTCAGAACAAGGTTTGCTTGTGAGCTAAAGAATTTCAACATTGAGGATCATCTGCACCGTAGAGAGGCCAGGAGGATGGATCCTTTTTCACAATATGCAATGGTTGTCACTGAAGAAGCGATCCAGCATTCAGGATTGGAATTGGATAAGGTCAACCTTGAGCGAGCTGGAGTCGTGTGGGGTAGTGGCATTGGAGGCTTTGAAACCATGGAGCATGATATTGCCGAGGCCACTCTTAGAGAAGGAGATCCAAAGTATTCTCCATTTCTTATCCCTAAACTGATTGCAGATATTGCTCCGGGGCACATTTCAATTAAATACGGTTTTATGGGTCCTAACTATACAACAGTATCTGCATGTGCTTCCTCCTCTAATGCAATAAGTAGTGCATTTGACTATATCCGTTTCAACAAAGCGGACATTATGATATCAGGTGGTTCTGAGGCAGCAGTCTGTAAGGCAAGCGTTGGAGGTTTCTCATCAATGAAAGCTCTATCTGAACGCAATGATGATTTTGCTACAGCCTCACGTCCATTTGATAAAGACAGAGATGGATTTGTGCTGGGCGAAGGTGCAGGTGCATTAATTCTGGAGGAATATGAACATGCTAAAAAGAGAGGTGCTACTATTCTAGCAGAAATTATAGGTGGAGGGCTGACCGCTGATGCTCACCACATGACAGCTCCTCATCCCGAGGGACACGGAGTAATTCGTGTAATGAAGCTTGCCCTGCAAGATGCAGGCATCAATGCCGACGATGTTGATTATATCAATACACATGCTACATCGACTCCATTGGGGGATATCGCTGAGGTGAAAGCCATAAAGGAAGTATTCGGTGAGGACAGAAAAGACTTAAATATAAGTGCTACTAAGTCCATGACCGGCCACCTTCTCGGTGCAGCAGGAGCTATTGAATTAATTGCTGGAATCATAGGAATGAATAATGACTTTATTCCACCATCTATCAACCATTTTACTGAAGATCCTGAGATAGGAAATAAATTGAACCTTACCTTAAATGAAGCTCAACACCGGAAGCTGGACGTGGTGTTAAGCAACACTTTTGGATTTGGAGGACATAATTCAAGTATATTAATTAAAAAGGTATAAGGAGTTTTGAGGCCAGTAAAAAAGATTTATAATTATTACTTTTCCAACGATCGCCATTTGGCACGAAATCTAAGGCCCATCTTAGGTTTTGTTCCTTCGAGGCTGTATATATTCAAGACGGCTTTTTATCACAAGTCTATGAATAATGCCAAGCATAATATGCACAATAATGAACGGCTTGAGTATTTGGGAGATGCCATACTTTCTACAATAGTTGCAGAGTATCTATTTAAGAAATACCCTAATAAGGATGAAGGCTTCCTCACTAAGATGAGGTCTAAAATTGTTAAAAGAAAAACGCTCAACAATATTGCTGATCAGATGGGGCTGGATGTCATCCTTTCAGATTATTCACAGGGTAGGTTGTCTAAGTCTATGCTGGGCAATGCTCTTGAAGCATTGGTTGGAGCCCTGTATATGGAATTTGGGTACAAGGGAACAAAAAATTATGTGATCACCAGGATACTGATTAAGTATCTCGATTTTGAAAAGCTTGAAAGTACAGATGATAACTATAAAAGTGTACTTTTAGAGCATTGCCAGAAAAATGGTAAGTCAGTATCATATAAGCTCCTTAGTAAATACAAGATGGATAAAAGGGATCGGTTTAAGGTTGCTGTTCTTGTCGAAGGAGATGTCGTAGCAACAGCTGAAGATTTTAATAAAAAGGCTGCAGAACAGACCGCATCTAAAAAAGCATTAACCACCATGAACATTTAGCAGCTATTGCTGTAAGATTGCTATACTTGTTTAAAATCGATTTCAACCATTGCCAAATTGAACATCACTAAGTATTGGATTCACTGACTCAAATAGTACTCGGGGCTGCCGTCGGTCAGGCTGTGACAGGCAAGAAACTAGGCAACAGGGCCATGTTGTGGGGAGCTATTGCGGGTACCATACCTGACCTTGATATCATAGGTAATTTTTTTATGAGTGAAGTTGATGCTTTGGCTTTTCATCGAGGGATTTCACATTCCTTTTTCTTTGCTATTGTGGCATCGGTTTTCCTGGCTTGGTATACATCAACCTTGTATCGGAATAAGTGGTATAAAAGGAATTGGTATAAGTATCTAACAACTGCAGCAGCAGTTGTATTTATAGGCTTATTTGCTCTGGCGATGAACGGCATCATCAATTTATCCACAGGAGGAGACGGATCTACACTAGCCATGCTGGTGGTAGGGGTCATAAGTGTGTTTTTAGCCTATAGATTATGGATCAATTATACTTCCAGGGAGTTGGATGAAGTGCCTTATGATTTCAAACTTTGGTATAAGCTTTTCTTCTGGGCGATCTTTACACATCCAATCCTGGATTGTTTTACCACTTATGGAACTCAGATTTTTGCTCCATTTTCAAGAGCACGAATATCATTTGACAATATTTCTGTTGCTGACCCGGGATACACCCTTCCATTTTTATTGTGCCTCTTGATAGCGGCTTTCATGCCCAGGTTGCACCCTAAAAGAAATTGGGTCAATTGGATTGGGATCATACTATCAAGTATTTATATGATGTGGACCCTCTATAATAAGTCGGTTGTTAATGAAGTGCTTGAGCAAACTCTCGCAGAACAAGGAATAGAATATAAGAGGTATATGACAAGTCCTACCATATTGAATAACTTGCTGTGGTCTGCCACGGTAGAATTGGATTCAGTTTACTTTCAAGGAGATTATTCTTTGCTCGATAAAGACAAGAAATTCAAATTGAGAAAGGTGCCTAAGAATGAACACCTGCTTGAAGGTTATGAACAGGATCATACGGTCGAGACCCTGAAATGGTTTTCCAGTAATTACTACTCCATCATCAGAAGGTCGGATGGTCGATTGCAGATGAACGATATGCGATTTGGAACTTCCGGTAATCTAAGAGCCGAGGAAGATCGATATATCTTTAGTTTTATACTTGAACCCAACGAGGATGGAGTACTTGAATTAACGGATTCCGAGGGAGGGAGACCTGAACCTGAAGAACGGGTAAACATGATTTCAGATCTCCTCAAGCGCATCAAGGGGAAGCATTAGCATTTCTTGATAAAAGGAGTGTCTTTTCTACTCCTGTTTTCCGCGGTGCTATTATTTTTTAAATAAAAACTACTGATTATCAATTATATATGTGTAAAAATTACTGATTTTGGGTGTCCCGTTTTAAATTGCTTCCATGGTTTTACGTCGTGAGAACCGAGTGATCAAAACTATTGTAGAAAACAGGATTAGATATGGTAGTCTTATCGAAAAGAGATGCCATCGCGGGAAGCGATGTCATCTTTATTGGTTTGGAGAAAGTAAGTTTTGAGTAAACGGATTTGATGAATTGCTGGTTTCCGCGGTGTTCTTATTTTTGAATAGCAACTACTGATCACCATTCGCAACCCTCAAACTAAAAAAGTAATAACAAAGCTTTTTCAGCCCAGCGAAATTCAACAGCAGTTGTTCGATATATTCAAGACTTAGCCTGGGTGTCCCGAATGCGGAAAACAGGAAAAGGAATGTCTTTTCTACTGTGGAAAAGAATGTAAAAACCTCCTAACATTACGATCACCGCCATTGTGAATAGAGTTCCTCCATCATCGTTGACTTCAATTCCAAGGCTGGTCAGATGAAAGAAAATGGCTCCTGACATTGTGCCGATTGCTCCTAGTGCTCCAAGCCAGGCGGTTCCAGGGATGAGTATCAAAATAGAAATAATAAGTTCAGCAACTCCAGAGCCAATCCTTCCTGCACTTCCCAGGCCTGTCTGCTCGAAAATGTATACACTATCCGGATGACCGGAAAACTTGAAATTTAGAGTCTGGATCAAAATCACTGCGACAAAAAATTTTACGATCCATAAGATGATGTTTGAGATTTTCATACTGGAATTTTAAGTGTTTATGGTTAATTATCTATCTGTCATAAAAGACAAACTTTTAAATATAGCAGCAGTATAAATGGATGTGAAAATAGCCTGGTATTCAGTTGAATCGTCCTTTAACAGACAGTCAGACTAGATGTTGATGGTATAAGAATAAGAAGAAGAGGAAGATGGAGGCGATGCAGCTTTACTTTTGGTTATGGTGTAATTTACCTGGACATTTGAGGTCTTTGGTTTCTCCTTAACCTTAGGAAGTTTGAAATTAATCCTGATGGATTTATGAAACTTAACTCTTAGTTTTCTAGGACTCTTACCCACCTTGAAGATGAACATCCTGACCAGTCTTGCCGCCTCTTCATCACAGCCGTAGCCCAGTCCGCTTGCAATTTCAGTCTTGGTGACTTTACCCTTATAATTGACCTCATACTTAACAAGGACAGATCCTTCGATTTTAGATTCTAATGCTTCCTGTGGATAAATCATGCGTTCTTTGACAAATTTACGCATGGCTTTCATGCCACCGGGATAGATGGGTTTATTAATGAATGAATCTTTCCGTCGTTCTTTTTTCATTAAGAATCGTTAAGGCTAGCTTTCATTTCTTCAGCTTGAAGTTTATATCTCCATTGTGGGTGTGCATCAGCCAATACCACATCAATCATTGATAGCACCTCTTTCAGCTCTTTTTCTTTACCTTTTGCTTTTAGAAGCATGGCTTTACTTACTAAACCAATTGGATGATTGGAATCACCTACTAAAAGATCATTGATGTAGCCTAAACCTTCATCAACCTGATCTGAACCAATATAACACCTCGCCATAACATCAGAATTATCTAAAATAGAAGTACCTGCTATTTTTTCGAATTCTTTAAGCTTTTCTAAAGCTGGTTCATATTCTTCATTGAAATAATGGAGCATGGCATCAGAACTTATAGTTCCTCTTTCACCAATAGATTGAATAATAAATGGCTTGGCAATAACATAGGCTTTCTTATAGGATTCTCCATCCTCATAAGCGAGGGAATAAACATAATCTAATATAGGTCCAAAGACCTGTTTGGCAAAGGGCGGAGCAAGGTCAATGATTTCTTGTTTATTTGCATTGGTCTTAACAGTGTCTCCTATTACGGCATCAACCATTCCTGTCATTATTAATGTCTGTAAGTAAGCCTCAGGAGGATTGATGGATTCAAATACTTCCCGATGCAGACTTCTATCTTGATCATACTCATCATACCTTCCAAATCTTGACAAATAAGTCATTCTGTCATTAATAACTGTAAGGGTATCTCTTGGGGTATTGCTCTGACGTAACGCTTCCTGGTAATATTTATCTGCTTGTTCTATATTGTTCATTTTATAGTGACACTCAGCAAGCTTTAGCTGGTTGCCATAGGTAGAAGGATTCAGAATGCTCTGCTCCTCATAGATTGGGATTGCTTTTTCAAATTCACCTTTGGCAATATATACCTCAGCCAGTACAGGTGTAGTTTTAGACTTTTTAGGATAGCGTTTTTTAAACTCATTAATATACTGTTCAGCTTTATCAAAGTCTTTTCCTCTGATGTTAAGACGTGCAGCCTGCAAAAGCATTCTACCCTTATGTCCATTTTCAACTGCTTCTTCAGCGATTTTTTTTGCCTCTGAAAACTGGAAGGTCTGAGAATAATATCCTATCAATTTGTCATAAGGTGTGATATCAGAAGGATATAACTTCTTCCATGAATCCAAAAGCCTGATGGCTTTTTGTGTTTCATCTTTGACGAGATATCCTACAAAGTTTATTTGAAATCTTTGTCTCTCAGGCAATGAAGTACTCGAATTAATAGCTTTCTCTATAGTGCTTTTACCATCTTGCCCTCTTAATTGATCAAATTGAGTTTTAATAAACCAGCATTCACCACAGGCATCATCGAGAACTACTGATTGATCAATCTTAGTAAATGCTTCATTATAATAATCCGGTCCTTTATTGTAAGCTATGTAAGCTTCAATATATGTTCTATAAACATCAACATTATTGGATACAAGATCTTTTGCCGGAAGGTCAATAGTTGTATCCAGGTTATCCAATTGTATATTATTAAAATTATCTCTCACAAATGAAGTGGCCTGATCAGCAAGACTGTAGATGTCTTCACTACTTAAGGTGGTTGAATTTTCTACACGACCATTTTTAGCATTATATACATTCAATTCCAGATTATACATTCCATCAGACTTAGTCACTTTCCCATCAGCGAAAAAGTCACCGTACTTATCAGCGGCAATTTTAATCTTATTTCCTAGTGGAATATCATCATCAAGCTTCTGGCCCAGGTCCAGGTAATCTTCTTTCAATGAAATGGGCTGAATAGAGTACCATTTCATGTCCTGTTCAATGTCTTTATCAATTAAATATGGGATCCCATATCGCAACCATTCTTCTCCTTCCACCTCAATATCAAATGGAAAAAAAACAATCTCAGATGTAACAGACTGCGAAGGAACAATTCTGGTAATGGTATCTCCCTCCATTGTGGTCACTTCAACTTCCCGGGTTTGCTCCTGGGCAACTCCCTGAAAAAGAAAAATTGAAGCACTAAGGGCTAATACAAGATTGATGGGGTAGAAGATTTTCTCGAAAGGCCTCCAACTATCATGACCCGGCCTGCCGTGTACATATATAAAGGAAGCAACAGCGGGAAGCATGGCAAATAAGAATATGGCAACATTATCTACCCACGTTGAATCGAAATTATACCTGTTTACGATCCACTCAACGAATTGAATGAGTCCCCAACTGGCTGCCAGGTAGGTAGCCAGATATTGAAAAAACCTCCTGTTCCAGAGATTCTGCATCACAGAATTTTTAGTATTGTCAGTCATAACTCCTTGATAAAGATCTTTGAAGGTGCAAAAGTAACAATGTATTTACAATACAGTGCGGATTTTAATAAGTAACGTACTGAAACGGCAGATTGATCAGAATACTTTATAATTTTAGACGAATTATTTAAAAATAGATATGAAGGCTTTAGTGATTTCAGGGGGAGGAAGTAAAGGAGCATTT
The DNA here is from genome assembly GCA_013002995.1 of Saprospiraceae bacterium. Classification (GTDB taxonomy): domain Bacteria; phylum Bacteroidota; class Bacteroidia; order Chitinophagales; family Saprospiraceae; genus JABDLO01. The sequence continues at coordinate 8,667 of JABDLO010000304.1, forward strand.
GCAGGAGGTGTCGCTCAACACCTCATTCAGGATCTTGGGATTGATTACGATATACTGGTAGGAACATCTACTGGCAGCCTACTCGCACCCATGCTGGCAGCCGGTAACCTTGAAAATGTAAAAGCAGCATATACGAGTGTTACGCAAACTGACATCTATAGTGTGTGCCCTTTTAAGGTGAAAAAATTAAAAGATGGAAGTGTTAAAAGCTCTATCAATCACTTCAATGTGGTCAGGATGTTCTTGAAAAGAAGAAAGACATTTGGTGAGCATGAAAATCTCCGAAAAACGATCAAACGATTTTTCCCAGAAGAAGATTATGAAAAAGTGAAGGCTTCCAATAAGAAGGTTATCGCTTCTGTAGCCAATCTTTCCGTTAAAAAAATTGAATACAAATATTTAAAAGACAACTCTTACGAGGACTTTGTAGACTGGATGTGGCTGTCCTCCAGTTTTGTTCCATTTATGAGCCTGGTAGAAAAGAATGGGTATGAATACGCTGATGGTGGATTTGGGAATTACATCCCGATTGAAGAAGCAATTGCCCAGGGAGCTACAGACATTCATGTGATCGTCCTCAACCCTCGCAATCGATCGCATAAGAATATAAAAACCCGAAATGCATTTGACATTATGATGCAATCCATGCAGTTTATGCTACAACAGATTGCATACGATGACTTGCTCATCGGACATTTACAGAGCATTTATAATGATCATATCCAGATTAAATTTTTCTTTACCCCCAGATTGTTGACTGAGTATTCTTTTTACTTTGATCCGGAACAGATGTCCCAGTGGTGGCAAGAAGGATATGAGTATGCTCAGAAAAGAATGAAATCAGTTCCTGTCAGTTAAAGGTTCCCAATTAAGGGCCATTCTCATTTTGTTGTAGATGGCTGTATTTTCATAGATTCCTGAAAAACGATGTGCTCCCGGGCCATGGGCAAAAACCGGAATCATAGTCCCTGTGTGGTAATCAGAAGTAAATGCTGTCACAAGAGTATCTTTTGTAGAGCCCATATTGATTGAGTATCCACCGGTTTCATGATCTGAAGTAACGATAACAAGTGTGTTTTTATCTTTATTCGCCCATTTAACCATTTCCTTTATTACCTTGTCAAATTCTATAAATTCAGAAACGATATAATCGCTCACATTAGCATGACCTCCCCAGTCAATTTGTGATCCTTCAATCATGAGAAAAAAACCTTCATCATTTTTCTTACTTAAATGATTGACCGCCTTCTTAGATGCCTCCAATAAATAATTCCGGCCACTTAAGACAGGCAGTGGTTCTTCATCCGATGTTAAAAATCCAAACTTATCCTTAGTAATCCTTACATCCTCAAAGTCTTCTGAAAAGTAGTCTGACATCTGATAACCTTTTGCCTTGAGCTCGGCTATCAGATTTCTGTCATCCAGGGTTCTGCGATCGAAATACTTCTTTCCACCCCCGACAAAAAAGTCTATATCGGTTTTTAGAAAATCGGCTGCTATTTCTTCGTAATTCCTCCTGTGAAGATTGTGAGAGATAAAACTTGCAGGAGTAGCATGAACGATGGTGGAGGTGGCTACAAGTCCGGTTGACATGCTTTTTTCTTCTGCCTCTTCAAGAATGGTCTTGACAGGGATTGTATCAGAAT
>JABDLO010000159.1 GCA_013002995.1 Saprospiraceae bacterium
TTGCGACTGATCTCATCCAGCTGTGAAGTAATGATGCCATAGAATCCTATGTATGCCATAAACATGGCCACGACAAATACATCTGCCATACTCCACTTTCCGAGATAGAAAATGATGGTCTGTGCAACCCTACTATTGCTTACTCGATCCGTATACATGAATAAAGTAGATAAGACCAGCTTGATGAATGGGACCACAATACTGAACATCAAAATCAGGATACCTACAATTTTCAAGTCTATTCCCCTACCCTTGATCAATGTCTCCGTAACTTCCAGGATTGACTTACTCTGATAATAGAGAAATTGCTCATCAAAAGCAATCTCACTATCGAGCAATGCCATATTAAATGCATTCAACCGGGCATCAATATTGATCATCGGAAGTGTAACTCCCAACAAAAGAAACACAATTGAAATCAATGTAATCAAAGATGTTACACTCACAAATCCAATCACTTTAACCATAGCCAATAAAATGACAACCCCACTCAGTAGCAGAATGTATTCCATCCTCACCAATTGATTGAGCTTGACATCAAGATCTTCAATCTTAGCTAAAGTCTGTTCATTGTAATCTTCCACATTGTCGACCCCATTACGAATAAAAAATGATGCCCTTGGATCCCTATACACTGCATTCTTCCCTTCAAATAATATGGCTTCCAATCCTTGAGCGATGTATTCCTTAAGTTTGGGCTCATTCCTTTTTAATTCTCCTGAAAGGTTGTTGGCGATTGAAGGTAACTTAGATTTAATATCAAGCTTTTGAATCTGCTCATCAATATTCTCTTTGATCATATTGGCAAAGAACTTATTGATCTTTCCCGACTCCTCTGCATCTGCAAGCATTTGGTTAAAAAGCTTCCCGGAACCTATGTATTCATCATAAATACTGCCCAGATACACGGTCAATTGATCTTCAACATCGACATAGACATCCGGTGATATGGCAAATTCCTGGGCTTTATCCCTAAATAGGTCGTAAGCTTTTTTCTTCCACAATTGAATATTGAATAATCCATAATTGATCCGGTTGACCTCAGCATACTCGACGTTTAACCTAGTCTTTTCTTTAGACAGCGTGTAGATGTCCCATCCATATTTAACGGAAACTCCAATTAATATGAAAATTGCGGCAGGCAGCAGATATTTAACTAATCTCATCTATATGTATACGTAAGATGCGTTCAAATTGTAACAAAGTTGGCAAAAATAAAGTCTTTAACATGAAAACCGCAAGTATTCTCCTCAACGTATAATTTTTGGCTCATAATATGATTAATCTATCGTTACAGATGAATTGGTAATCATGTTCTACCTTTAATAAAGCAAAATCAGCTGATTATGAAAGTTTTAATTCCGGGTCTTTTTCTATTGCTTGCCACGGTGTGTATGGGTCAGTATCATCCCGATCGGCACAATACATCCTACAATAAGGGTTGGATAGCATGTGAAACCAAGGACTCGCCCAATGCAATAAGAGGAGACTCTTACTGGATCATGTATGACTTCGGTCAGATCTATAGCCTCGCTAAAACCAATATCTGGAACTCCAATATTTCTTCCAACACCAATGTTGGAATCAAAGACATGGCCATAGATTACTCTACTGATGGTGTTAACTGGATAGAATACGGTACAGCCCGGATTCCTGAAGCCAATGCTTCTAATTTTTACACGGGAATGGAAGGTCCTGATCTGGATGGAATTGAAGCACAATACATACTGATTACTGCATTATCAAACCATGGAGGAGACTGTGTAGGCATCTCTGAAATTAGGTTCAACACCAATGGTGTCGTCTCTGATGTTGTTGATATTGACGAGCTTGAGGGAGGCATTAAGGTGTATCCCAATCCCATGGATCAGACAGGTAATATTGAGCTTTCAGATATCCCTCACGGGAAATACAGCTACCAGGTTACGGATTTATCCGGGCGTGTATTGATGAGAGAGAATTATACCATCTCTCGGAATAAACAGACAATCCAGCTTGATGTAGGCAACCTGGTCAACGGCATTTATAATTTTACGATAAGCGGAAGCGGGAAATTGAAGTCAAAGACTTTTGAAATACTAAATACAAAATAAATCAGGGAATACTCTGATAAAGGGAAGATATGGATTCGCTACATTTGAGCATCTGCAAAAGTCTTTCCCAGGGGATTTCTCAATAATCATTCAACAGAAAATACTGATTCTTATGAAAAGAATGATCTTTTTATTGCTCCTCTCATTTACATACAGTCTTTCTTTTACACAAGTGATCTATGAAGATTACATCGGCGCAGGACACGCTGATGGAATAGTTGTAACCTCCTCAAGTAATTACCTGGATGCCACCGCAATCAAGACCATTGATGGCAGCGGTATGGATGTACCCCTCTTCAGAACATCGCGTTTTCTATCTCAAGCAACGCTGGGAGCAGATCGTTCACTCATCGAATACGTTAATGAAATCGGTCCTGAAGCCTGGCTTGAGGAACAGTTTCAAGAACCAGCGAGTTACCTGACCCCTATGATGGAATCCATCTGGGAAGAGCGAAAACAGATGAGGGTAGATAATGGTGAAGATCCGGATGAATTATTTGGTCCGTGGGCCATTGATTTCAACTATGCCTTCTGGCAGACCAATATGACCAACGATGACCTGCTTAGGCAGAAGGTTGCATTAGCACTGAGTGAAATTCTAGTAGTTTCTATCTTCTCTGATCTCCGGGATAATGCACATTCTCTTTCTGACTACTATGATATGTTGATCAGAAACAGTTTTGGGAATTACCGGGATCTTATGAAAGATGTGACGCTTCATATTTCTATGGGATATTATCTCAGTCATCTCAATAATCCCAAAGCCAATCCTGAAGAAAATCAAAGGCCTGACGAGAATTATGCAAGAGAGATCATGCAATTGTTTTCTATCGGACTTGATGAACTAAATATTGATGGAACTCCCAAAATGAATAATGGCCAGAGAATTCCGACCTACGATAACGATGATATTAAGGAATTTGCTAAGGTATTTACAGGTCTGGGACCTGGAGCCATCAATATGTATGTTGACTGGACAAACGAGCCCTACTTCGGATTGGGATTCTGGGGAGCTGATGCTACCGTTCCTATGAAGATGTATGAAAATTTTCATGAGCCGGGCACAAAAACATTGCTCAATGGTTATGTGATTCCAGCAGGACAGACTGGTATGCAGGATATTGATGATGCCATTAATCATCTGTTTAATCATCCTAATGTAGGACCCTTCCTGGCCAGGAGATTGATCCAGCGATTGGTAAAATCCAATCCTTCACCTCAATACATCCAGCGAGTAGCAGAAGCTTTTAATGGTGCCGGTGGTACACCCAGGGGTGATATGCAAACTGTTATCAGAGCTATATTTCTCGACCCTGAAGCCCGAGAAGATGAGTACGTGATGAATGAAGATGCCTCCAGGCTGAGAGAACCAATGTTGAGATTTTCACATCTGTGCAGAGCCGTTCCGATGGATGCACCCCTTGGAAGATACTGGCACAATGGATATGATCTCATAGATCAGTTGAAGCAACATCCACTCGCCTCTCCTACCGTATTCAATTTCTTCTTACCTGACCATGCTCCAGTAGGTGATATTTTTAATTCCGGATTGGTTGCTCCCGAGTTTAAACTTCATAATACAGCAACCTCCATTAATTATATCAATATGGTCAACCAATGGTTGATCTGGTGGGCAACCATGTATTCCTGGGAAGGAGATTATGGCGACATGCCTGTCTTTGCTGATTTATCGGACTATACTGACATGACTGAAAGTCCGGATGTTTTTATTAATGAAATGGATCTATTATTCTGCCACGGACAGATGACAGATGAAACCAGGGCCATTATCCGCGATGCTATGAATGGAATCACTTGGGGTGATTACCAGGAAGATAGAGCAAGACTAGGCTTGTACCTGTTACTGATCAGCCCAGATTACAACATTACTAAATAACTAAAATTACACCTACATGGGACACCATAAAATATCAAGAAGAAAATTTTTAGGACAAGCCAGCTGTGCAGGTCTGGGTTATACTACCCTGATGTCTACCCTGGTAAATCTCAAATCAATAAACGCGGCTTCTATTCTTAATTCAACAACTGTTGATTGCGGTGGATACAAAGCCATGGTCTGCCTGTTGCTGGAAGGCGGAGCCGATTCATTTAATATGCTTATTCCTCGTGGAGCCTCTGAATACCAGGAATATGCTACAACAAGATCCAATAATGCCATTCCTCAGGCAGACATCCTTCCGATCAATCCCCTTCAATCGATCGGGAAAGAGCTCGGAGTACACCCTGCTATGTCCAACATGCAATCCATGTTCAATAGCGGTGAGCTGGGCTTTATTTCTAATATAGGAAGTCTGATCAATGGAGTCACAAAAGATGATATTTATTCAGGAGCTGCCGACCTGCCATTAGGTTTATTCTCACATGCTGATCAGGTGATGCACTGGCAGACAGGTGTACCGC
>JABDLO010000164.1 GCA_013002995.1 Saprospiraceae bacterium
GCCGGGTGGGTGTCCCTCCATCCAATGGGATCGTCCATAAGTCACCTCCCTCTTTAGGATCGTAAGGTTCCTGATAGGCACTTATGACCATTTTATTTCCGTTCGGTGAGATATTATGGCCACCACCGGGTACTATGGAAACAAGCTTTCGATCTGACTGTACGGAGACTTCAATCGGTTTACTGCCATCGTAAGAAACGGAATAGGTAAATATTTGCTTTTTTTCCATGTCGAATCCTCTATAGTAGATACGTTTCCCATCAGGCGACCATCTCGGGTAATAGGGCCATTTTCCTTCGGGGCTTACCTGGACGGCCTTTCCTCCTGAGGCAGGTACGGTGTAAATGGCATCATGCTGCTCTTTGTGGATAAAAACGCCGAGTTCATTCTTCGGTGTCCAGCCTGCCAATAAATTAAAGCTTGATCCGGGAAGAGAAATCTTCGCCGGTGCTCCCACACTGGAGGCATCTGGTGACAGCGGATATATCCAGACCTCCTTACTGTCGTTGCTACCTCCTGGTTCATGGTGGACAGCAATGTACTTGCGGTCTAGCGACCAAATTGGGCCTCTAAGTCGACCATCCGTACTTGCCAGTTTGTGTGGTGTCTCTCCCGATAACGGAGCCACCCAGAGATCACTATTATGTAGTGTTTTAGTTAAGTCATCCCGGCTTTCATCCGGCTCGTCATAGCTTACATAGGTGAGGAACGCACTGTCTGGAGAATAAGATGGAAGGAGGCTCCAGTCAAAGGAGCGCTGTTGGACTTCCCCTCCTGCTACAGGAATGGTATAGATGCGGCGATCATGAGGGTTTGCAGCTTCCTGTACCCCGGGCTCAAGTCCTGAAAATGCCAACATTTGGCCATCAGGTGACAGGCTGAGGCGATAGCTCCAGGTGTGACCGCCCCGCTTTGGTATATTAAGGACATGAGGCTCACTACCGCTTACAGGAATGACGTATACCAAGGTCCCGTCATCTGTTTCTTCTCCATTGACAGCTATCCATTTCCCATCAGCAGACCAGGCCATCAGGCTTCCACTGTCCCAGACACCTGGTATTTCAGCGAGCTGGACGGGCTCACCGGCGATGTCAGGACTAACCTTGCCGTGGAGTGGTAAGATCCACACTGCACCATTGGAGCAAAAAGCCAAATCGTTCCCGTCAGGCGATAATATGCCATTACTTGGTTTTGTGGGAATTTGGATCTTTTTAAAATCGGGTATAACAGGTTTGACCACTATTTTATCGACCTTTTGAACAACCTGAATAAGTTGTGATAACCTCTCCCTGGCAATGGCAACTTGCTGTTTTTCCCCGGGGAAATTATTAACCAGGCGTTTATAGGCTTTTACGGCCTCCTGGTTCCCTAATTTTTCATAACACATCCCAATATGTAAGAGCGCTTTGGCTTTTAATGACTTGTTGGCATCTGAATGGTCAACAACCAGAGAATAAAATTTGATGGCATCTGGTAGATTCCCTTCTCCTTCCTCCTTCATCAAAGCCTTCTGATAGATTTGTTCCGGATTTTGAGAATGGCATGGTGTTACACCACAAATTATACAGAGAATAGCGGCAAGTAAAAATATTTTTAGTGTTGTCATTTTATGTTCCTCCTGTTTTAGTTTAACATAAAACAAAACTAACTCCTATAGAGAAGCTCAGTGTCACAAGGAAGTATGAGTTATGTAATAATTGTGTCAGCATTCTTCATTCATAACTCAAAATGATTCATCTTGGGCAATCAGATAATTTAATCCTTTTAGCTATAATAATCAAGTTATTGACGTGAATGGAATGATCCTTTACAAAAGCATAAATCAGTGATAAGGCTAACCATTTTGTTATTCTCCGATGATGAAGTTAAATTTTATCAGAATAATGATAAAATACCTATGAAACTAGAAAATGCTGGTATTTTAGGTTTATTGGTCCACATTACATTATTAAGAAAGAGAATAGATAAAGAATTAACCTATCCATTGATATTATTCCTATGAACTGGTTAAAGTCATCGATTATAAGAACTACATTGAATAGTGCATAAGTTTTGTACAATCAATGTGATTAAAGATAGACCAGAATATTTTATAACAGACACCAAAATAGAAAGTTAAACTCCTGACTTTATCTTCTTTTTCAACTCCAGCATCTCATCACGATATTGAGCCGCAGAAATAAAGTCTAATTCCTTGGCGGCCTTCTTCATCTTACGTTCTGTTTCTTCAACCATAAGACTTAATTGATCCCTGTTCATATACTGCAAGACCGGATCAGCAGCAATACTTCCACGATCCTCTGGCTCGATGTAGGCTCGAGGTTTTTTACCTCTGATGTCTAGTATAGATTTCTGATTGAGTATTTCTTCCTTGCTCTTGAATATGGTCTGAGGAGTAATCCCATGTTCTTCATTGTATGCAATCTGGACAGCTCGTCTCCTGTTGGTCTCGTCGATTGTGATTTTCATGGAATCTGTAATTTTATCTGCATAAAAGATGACCAATCCTTCAGCATTCCGTGCAGCTCGTCCAGCAGTCTGAGTTAATGACCTATTATTCCTTAGAAAACCTTCTTTATCAGCATCAATAACAGCAACCAGGGAAACTTCAGGTAGATCCAATCCTTCCCTTAAAAGATTTACCCCAACCAACACATCAAATGTTCCGAGCCTTAAATCCCGTAGTATCTCAACCCTGTCAAGGGTATCAACTTCAGAATGTATGTATCTCACTTTAATATCTAATCTAGCGAGATAATCCGTCAGTTCTTCTGACATCCTTTTTGTCAGTGTAGTAACCAGTACTCTTTCTTCCCTGTCTATTCTTTTTTGAATTTCTTCCAGCAGATCATCAATCTGATTGATGCTCGGCCTCACTTCAATTGGTGGATCCAATAATCCTGTAGGCCTTATCAATTGCTCAACGACCAGTCCTTCCGTTCTCTCCATTTCATAATTTCCCGGAGTAGCAGTTGTATAGATAACCTGATTTATAACTCCTTCAAATTCTTCAAAACTCAATGGTCTATTATCTAATGCCGATGGCAGTCTAAATCCAAAGTTGACAAGATTGATTTTCCTTGCTCTATCCCCTCCCCACATACCTCTGACTTGAGGTATGGTTACATGACTCTCGTCAATGATCATGAGGTAATCATCCGGAAAATAATCTAATAGACAGAAAGGTCTTGTACCCTGTTTTCTGCCATCGAAAAATCTTGAGTAATTTTCTATTCCGTTGCAATACCCTAACTCTCTAATCATTTCAAGGTCGAAGGTTACCCTTTCCCTAATTCTCTTTGCTTCCAGGTACCTCCCTTCTGCTTCAAAAAACTTTTCATGCTCTTCTAATTCATCTTCAATGTCCTTGATGATGTAATTGATTTTATCCTTGGGAGGGATGTAGAGATTAGCCGGATAGATGGCAGCGTGGTCCATGCTTGTGATCCGCTTTCCACTTTCAAGCTCTATCTGATCAATGGTTTCTATTTCATCACCAAAGAAAGTGATCCGGTACCCATAGTCTACATATGGAAGATGAACATCAACAGTATCTCCTCTCACTCTGAAGGACCCTCTTTTAAATTCAGCTTCAGATCTGGAATAGAGACTATCGACCAGTTTATATAGTAAAGTATTGCGAGTAATCGTCTGTCCTTTTTCCAGTCTGATAATTCCCGTCGCATAGTCTTCGGGATTACCCATACCATATATACAAGAAACTGAAGATACAATGATGACATCCCTGCGACCAGAAAGCAATGAGGAAGTTGCTCTTAATCTCAACTTATCTACTTGTTCATTTATGCTCAGGTCTTTTTCTATATAGGTGTCCGAGTAAGAGAGGTATGCCTCTGGCTGGTAATAGTCATAATAGGATACAAAGTACTCTACTGCATTATCTGGAAAGAATTCTTTCATCTCTCCATAAAGTTGTGCAGTTAGGGTTTTGTTATGGGTGAGGATTAATGTAGGTCGGTTAAGATTGGCAATTACATTAGCCATTGTAAAAGTTTTACCTGATCCTGTAACACCAAGCAAGACCTGATCTCTCTGTCCCATTTCTATTCCCTCCACCAATTGATCAATGGCTTTAGGCTGGTCACCCGTAGGTTCAAATTTTGATGTAATATTAAATCCAGCCATAATTATGCTTTATAGTCTTCTCTCGCCGGTGTAAATACGTCCAATACTCGACATTTTGTTAGAGCTACTCCAGAGTGAGGGACATTAGATGGAATTGAAAATGTATCCCCGGGACCCAGAATCATCTCTTCGCCTCCTATTACCATTTGTAATTCACCTTCAAATACATTCACTATCTGCTCATGCACGTGATGATGTTCTGGGAGTTGAGCTCCTTTATTGATATTCCAGTATGCAAGAGTGGTAGTTTCAGTATGAATCATACGGCCAAAAAACCCTGGAATATATTCTACTTCAGGTATATCTTTCAAATTTAATTTCATGCCACAAAGTTGTAGGATGTATAAAAGGGGTTAAAAATAATAAGTAAATCAATGGAAGCAGTCAGGCTAAGGTTTTTTTAATTAATTCGATAATTATATTTCGACTTTAGAACCAAAGACCATTTTTTACATTATAGTATTCAACGGATTCGTACTTAAATATTTGTGGTTCATCGAAAAACCATTAGCATTGATAGATACTCACATAAGAATCATTACTTTCGGGTCCTCAAAAAACAAGCAAAAGCTTAATCACAAACCATATTAACAAACCAATCAATTAAATGATGAATAAAATGCTATTTTCAAAATGGATGATCACAGGGTGCCTATCCATTTTTGGTGTTTTCCTTATTGCCCAATCT
>JABDLO010000198.1 GCA_013002995.1 Saprospiraceae bacterium
TGTAATAACCAATCCGCTATAAATTACAATGCTCCAGAAAGCAAATGCTGAGGCAAAATTTATAAGTGTTTTGAAAACTTCAGGATCGAAAGGTGAGACATTCAGGTTAATCGAATTTACACAAGTAGTTAGTGTTACGAGGAATAATAATATTAAGATGATATAGATGAGAGTCTTTACTAATATTTTTAGCCATAAAGAATATATGTCAAGTCTGTTGTCTAAATAAAACACTTCCAAAATCCCTACTAGAATTCCAAGAAAAAAAGAACCAGGTACAACCATTAATACTGAAAGACCAAAATTATATGGATTGCCTGTTGCTGGATACACATCTGAATTTCCCAATAATCCTCTTTCAATAATATTATACAACAGACCAAAAATCATCCAAATCACCCCAAATGGAAGAATCCTTCGAATATACCAACGTGTAAGGTTACTAAACATCAGTTCAAGATAATGAATTATCAATCTTCGTTTTTACCCTTTATATACATTCATACTTCAAAGTTCATATGTACTTCAAAGAAAAAAGGGTCATAACACATGGTGTTGTGACCCTCATAGAATAGAGTTTTAAAATATCAATTATAATTCTTAAGATACTTTTATCTTAAAGTGAGACCCAATTTGAAGGCCTCATAATTGTGAGAATTAAAAACTTTACAGTTGTTAATATTTATTTTCAAAGTTGGAGGTAACCATATTTTTTAAAACCAGGTTCATTCTCATTATTTCATCAAAATTGGAACCTCCAACTGTTATCTTTCGCTTTTGTATTAATCTTGACGCAAGCTCATTGCTGAAGTAACATTTTAGCTGTCAAAATGTAAAGTAGCTGTCATTTTAATATCTGAAAAACTTAGTTTAGATTTCCAATATCAATGATAACATAATCCGAGTTTCAGATTTGGATGTGTAAGGATGACAATGTAGTGATCTATATTTTTGTAGATTCTTTCTCAAAACCGTAACATTACACAGCTAAAAATCCAATCATTGAATGAAGAGCCAAGACATTAAGCCGAGAGTACCTCAGGATGAGCACATCGTAGAAAATATTGAACTGAATATATGGGAGGCACTGATTCCTGTGATCGCTTTGATCATCATGCTTTTCTTCAATGTATTTTTTGTCTATGGAGATGATGCCCTGAGTGGAAGTAATCAATTCATTCTATTAATGGGTGCTGCAGTTGCTGCCATTGTTGGATTCTTTAATAAGGTATCCTATAAGCAGATGCTGGAAGAAGTAGCTGAGAATGTTAAGTCTACGGCAGGTGCTGTGTTAATCCTATTAATGGTGGGATCCCTTGCTGGAACCTGGTTAATAAGTGGGATCATCCCGACGATGATATATTATGGATTACAGATACTCAACCCGACTATCTTCCTGGTGGCCTGTGTCATCATCTGTGCCATTATATCGATTGCTACAGGTAGTTCGTGGACCACTTCAGCAACTGTGGGAATTGCATTAATTGGTATAGGGAATACACTTGGTATTTCTGCAGGTATGACGGCAGGTGCTGTCCTTTCAGGTGCATACTTCGGAGATAAAATGTCTCCCCTATCTGATACTACCAATCTCGCTCCAGCCATGGCAGGAGCTGAACTCTTCGATCACATCAAGTACATGGCCAATACCACCATTCCAAGTATTTCCGTAGCCTTGATTGTCTTTCTAATCATGGGATTTACGATTGATACCTCAGGAAGTCCTGATATTTCAGATAAGTTGCAAGCCATTGATGGTGCTTTCAATATCTCACCCTGGTTGTTTATTGTACCGGTTGTTGTCATCTATATGATTACTAAAAAAACACCTCCACTAGTAGCGTTATTAGTCGGAACACTACTGGGAGCAATTGCGGCTATCATTGCCCAGCCCGGTATCGTAGCATCGGTAGCCGGTGCGGATTCACTGACATTCACCTCCGCTTACAAAGGGGTGATGAATGCAATGACCGTTGACTCAGCTGTAGAAACTTCAAGTGCAGAATTGAATGATTTGTTCTCCGCAGGAGGGATGGCAGGAATGCTGGGTACCATCTGGTTGATCATATGTGCCATGGTATTCGGAGGAGTGATGGATGCAATAGGTGCTCTTGCCAGGATCAGCCAGGCTTTATTGAGTATTGCAAGTTCAACCTTTGGACTATTCGCCAGTACAGTAGCCAGTTGCCTGGCATTGAATGTTACTGCCAGTGATCAATACTTAGCCCTTGTGGTTCCAGGCAAAATGTTTAAGAAAGCATACGATGATAAAGGATTGCATCCGGTCAACCTGAGTAGAACCCTTGAGGATTCAGGTACCGTAACTTCTGTCCTTGTTCCATGGAATACTTGTGGTGCTTACCAGAGTGGAGTGCTCGGTGTACCTGTAGTTGATTATTTCTTCTTTGCTGTCTTTAACTGGGTCAGTCCATTTATGACATTATTATTTGCAGCATTTAAAATTAAGATCAAGCAGTTGACGGAGAAGGAAGATTGAGACATCAAGAGCGAGACTTTGAAAGACCCGGGAGAGGTCAGGAGACCTTCCCTTGAAAGATATTAATTTGAACTCCTCGTCAAGCAAAGGTCTCCCGACCTCTTGCGACACCTTGTTCACCGAAGCTTGGCGAAGGTGAAGAGTTATGGGAGTTTGGCGCAGAGCAAGTATGTTTGTCTAGAAACAAGAGATGAGGAATAGTTAAATTGAATTAACAAAATTTCTTAACTATTTAAATCCTCAACTCATGAGAAGGAAAGTTAATAACAAAACCTTTGAAGGGCAAACAATTTATGCTGGAATCGATGTTCATAAGAAATCATGGAAGGTAACATTAAGGAATGAGCATCATCATTTAAAGACATTTAGCCAGAATCCTGCACCTG
>JABDLO010000209.1 GCA_013002995.1 Saprospiraceae bacterium
ATGCTCTAGATAAAGTATAAAAGGAACAGACATGCCCGGTATAATCAATTTTAATGTAGTTGCCATCTCTTAATACGATCCAAAATACCTTCTCAATCCCCATTCCACCGAGATCATGGCTAGCAGAATGAAAAAGATCCACTTCAGGTCAATCAACGGTTGTGTTTTGACATTCTGGTAGATGACCGGCTTGATGGTTTCCTTTTCTAATATTGCACTTGCCAGGGCATCTGCATTCTCCGGATAATACAATTGATCACTGCCTCCAGCGAGAGCAGTCAGTACATCGTGACGTGCCTGAAGATCGAATGATTCCAATTGGATTTCCTGGATAGAAAATCGACCATTGTCATTGTGTTCCTGCCCGTTGTGATTGGTGCGTCCTGAGAATCGATAAGAACCCGGTGGTAACAATCCTACATTCATTGTGTAGTAATCATTGGTCCTTGACATTGTATACTTAAATTCTTCTCCATTCTGATCGTAGAGGGAAAGGAAGACTTCCGGCTCATTGGTCAATTCATAATTATCGTTGTACAATTGAGCATTAATGGTAATGGATTCATTTTCTTTGAACAGATTCTTAGCTGCTGATAGGATAAATTTACGATTGTCTTTTTTAGTTGAAATGTACTGTATGGTCTTGTTAATGACCTCAGAGACAATTTCATAGTTACCATGTTGGAGGAAGTCAAAGAGTCGCCACTTCCATAACCCTTCACCTACAATTACAGCTGATCGAATCCCGGATTTTTCCTGAAATGTAATCAATGGATAATCTGTCTCGACACTTCTGATGTTTTGGTATAGGTATGAGGCTGCATTAGATACAAGGCTATACTCTCCAAATGGTGCAATCAATGGGGGAAAGCTTGCAAGCTTACTTCTCAGAGGTTCACTTGAATTGAAATTCTTAAAATTGTTATTGAATGCGGGATTCACTTCTTCAAGCGTAATTCCATTACTATTGATTGTAATCAAATCCTGGGCTTCATTAAACGCTCCTATATTCATCTGAGATCCCACAATAAAAATATGGGGAAGTTTTTTTTCTTTAATCTGAACCAAAGTGCCTGTAACATCAGAATTTTTACCGGGTAAATTGTGCAGGATTACCTGGTCATAATCTGCCAGGTTGTATGCATCTCCAGGGAATTTAATTTCAGTCTCGTAATTTTTATTATTACTGATGATCTGACTCAAAGCAGAAATGTCAGGGTGTGGAGACTGGGCCAGAAGCAATATCTTCTGACGTGCATCAAGTACTTGTATGTACACATCTTTATAATTGTTGGACCTGGATACTTCACCTGAAATCGGAGATAATGTTACCCTATATCGATTGGTTCCAGGAGTAGATGCATCTACAACATATTCTTTGGTTGTAAAGAAATTATCAGAATCGATTCTTAGTGTTTCTTCTTCCAGCAGTTCTCGACCTGATTCTTTCTCATGATAAAGTCTCAGTCTGGTATTTTGATTATTACAATTAAATGCCTGAACATCCACTTGAATGGAAAATTTATCTCCGAGGTAAACAATGCTATTTGCAAATACTCCTTTTACTGTCAGGTCTGTCCTGATGGATGTATCCCCAGTAGCTATGGTATAGATAGGTGCTGAAATGTGATCAATATTATAGACAGGATTTCGACCTTCATTGTAGATGCCATCACTTATCAATATCAAGGCCCCTAAATTTTGATCTGCATAATTCTGCTCAACATAATCCATTGCATTGGATAAATTACTCACTTTCTGAGTGAATGAATCGACGAGCCCTTCCTGAATATCACTTCCAAATGAAAAACTCCGAACATCATATTTAATTTCTAATTGATCTTTAAGAGCCTGTGCCTTTGCCGTAAGGCTTGCAACACCTTCTTCATCCATATCACTGACCATTGATTCTGATGCATCCTGGGCAATAACCACAATAGGTTCCTGGATGTTATCCTTGACATTGCGGATGAGAGGCTCCAGCAAGAAAAAAGCAATTCCTGCTATCGTCAACGCTCTTAAAAAAGCCAATAGCCAGGGTAACCAGGAATGTTCAGATCTGAATCGTTGCTCTTTGTAATAAAGCATTCCAGAAAGCATGATGCCTAGAAGTAGACATAAAAGGATAAACCATGCGGGATATTGTAACGTGAATTGTTGTGTCACCTAAAAGTTTCTTATAATGATCGTATGAAATATTAAATTGTGATCTTAAAAATTTCTAAACGAATTACCGGCAATTATTGTTTGATCACCGACGTTAATAAATAACGCGTAATAATACTACAATATGATAAAAAGAGTATTCTTTTCTTTCCTTATTATACTATCGATCAGTGTCTCCGGATGGGCATCTTATATTCTTCTGCCTATGGATGCTGAAACTCAGAAGAATCACCTTAAGGCATACGGGATTGCTTATTGGGTCATTGAAAATGCCGGCGAGGCCTATTGGTTGCTAAATTATCGAGGCGGTAGTTTTGCATTTGCTCATACTGCAGCCTATGAATCTGAGTGTAAGGTACGTGGTGTATCTTATGAAATTATCTCCAATGCACAATTTGCCAGGATGCGCCAGGAAATTTCTGATCCTGAGGCCAATATGGAAACCATTAAACTACAGAAAGCTCCTAAAATTGCCGTTTATTCACCTAATTTCAATGCGAGGGGAGAGGCAGTTCAACCATGGGATGATGCTGTGACATTGGTATTGACGTACGCCGAGATTCCCTATGAAACGATTTATGACAGAGAAGTACTTGAAGATAAGCTTGCTGAGTATGACTGGTTGCATCTGCATCATGAAGATTTCACAGGACAATATGGTAAGTTTTATGCTTCTCAGGGAGGGCAGCCCTGGTATAGGGAAAATCAGAAAAGGATGGAGCAGCTTGCCGGAAGCCTTGGTTTTTCAAAAGTGTCCCAACTAAAATTGGCGGTGGCTAAAAGGATTAAAGAATACGTTGCCGGAGGAGGTTTTATGTTTGCCATGTGCAGTGCCACGGATACCTATGACATTGCCCTTGCAGTGGAAGGTCACGATATCTGTGCAGAAATGTATGATGGAGATCCGATGGAGTCAATAGCTGATAGTGACCTGAATTATGACAATACCTTAGCTTTCAGAAATTTCACACTTGTAAAAAATCCTTTGGTATACGAGCACAGCTCTATAGACCATAAAAATAGGGGAATAACTGCTAAGACAGATTATTTTTCTCTATTCGACTTTTCAGCCAAGTGGGATCCTGTGCCCGCTATGTTAACGCAAAATCACACCACTACAGTCAAAGGATTTATGGGACAATCAACAGCTTTTAAGCGTGAATATGTCAAGCCCAACGTACTGGTTATGGGAGAAAACAAAGCCATCAACGAAGCACGATACATCCATGGTACTCATGGTTTCGGTACCTGGACCTTTTATGGAGGACATGATCCTGAAGACTATCGCCACTTCGTAGGAGACCCAGAGACTGATCTAAACCTTCACCCTAGTTCTCCCGGGTATCGACTGATATTGAACAATGTTTTATTTCCTGCTGCACAGAAGAAGAAGAGAAAGACATAGGAATTAGTAGTCAGGTACAGTTATCAATTCAGCAAAAAAAGCATAAGCACATCAATAGAGATTCTATGTATGCAAATACTGTAGATCAAATGAAATTCATTATTGTTTATGCTCGCTTATTTAAAGCTCACTTATACTAAGCCACAATAACCCTTGTTCTCACAACGACAGCACCTATAATTATCATAGCCATGGCCAGGATAATCAAAGCCCAGCCTTGAAGAGTGGGGATAGGGGGAGCAAGCGTTGCAGAAATTTGACTTCTGAGTTCTCCACCTGGATATGCATCTGAATGTAAATTCACATAAGTGTTACCAGCCAATAAAGCTGCTTCTTGCATAACAGGAAATGCAACTGTTGTAAGGTAACTACCACTGTTACTTCCCGGAACTAAATTAAGAGGTATGATTACTCCAGCATTAACTCCTGCGGGTGCAGGTCCATGAATATGAGAAACTGTGCCCAGCCCTGTTAATCCTGAATAAGTTACATCTATTGAAATCATTCCAGTACCCTGATCATAGGTTCCGGTAATCGAACCTGTTCCCATTGATGGATTTGGAGGTACTTCGTTTGCACCAGACAGAGTCCCTGAAAGATTATATATCTGGGCACTTATACAAAATGATATTGTGAGTAATAGACACGTAAATATTAAGGAGAGGCGTGGAGATTTCATAATTTCTTTATTTGTTATAACAATATAGCGATAATTTTACAAATAATTAATGTTCCAGTAGGCTATAAATCCCTGAACATCAATACAAGCCTGACAGAGAAATAATTTGATATCCCACAACCCAATCAAGAAATCCTATATAGCATGTTAAAATTTAACGAATTTAAGGTATTCAGACTCTCTTAGAGCATCTATACGTACAATATATATCCCGGAAGGGAAATCAGAAGCAGGGATGATCATTCTATTAGGTCCATCCAGTGAAAACTCTTCAGTGTACATAATAAATCGACCACCGGCATCGAAGACGTAGAGTTTGATTCTCTGTTCGCCATGGGCGATGAATGACAGAATGGTCTCATTCTGGATTCTTTCATATCCCACCAATACATCTGATATGCTTCCTGGAGGATTCTCAAATCTGTCATCGTATAGCACATTGATTCTGGCCTCTGTTGTACAGCCATTGACATCTTCTATGGTGATATCATAATGCCCTTCTATCAAATCATCGAAGAATGGTTCTGAAGATTTTGTTCCACCATCAATAGTATAAGTATATGGTTTAGTGCCTCCAGCTACTACAAGCTGTATACTTCCTCTTTCGTTCTGGTTCTGCATTATAATAATGGTATCCACAATGGTGATCTGATCCGGCTCTTCAACGAAGACATCGATCCTTCCTGTACAACCATTTTGATCTATGAGATTGAATCTGTAGTTACCGGCGGTTATATCATCAAGAAATATATCTTCGGTGACTACATCGCCATCATAGATAATTGATTTTGTACCTGTTCCACCTCCGGCTTTCAGATAAATGCTTCCGTTATCCTCACTATTACAAGATGGAGACATGATTTCTATATCATCAGCTATCAACCTTGAAGGAGCATTTAATGAGATGTCAAATGTTTCCATACACTGATTATCATCGGTGATGGTGATTGTATAGTTGCCTCCTCCTACACCTGGGAATACTCCTGTAGCATTATCCCTGTTTTCAAATGAATACATCAGGTTACCAGTTCCGCCATTTGCCTTTATCCTTAATGTTCCATCATTAGTATTATGGCATGATGGTGGAGTACCGTTTGTGCTCTCGAGTTCTATGCTTGGAGCAGGTAAGATTTCTACTAAGGTATGGATTGAGCAAGTAGATTCATCCTGGATATATACATCATAAACCCCAGCTGGGAGGTTGTTGATTTCCGAATTATCGTTGGCAACCTGGTCTATAAAGTAACTGTATGCTCCAGTCCCTCCGCTTACTTCAATAGTAAATGAACCATCTGACGCATTATGACAGCTTTCGTTATTCAGGTTGAGGATATCGATTTCCAGACCGCTTGTACTTGGAATGGTAATGACAGTTTCAGTCGTGCATCCTTGATCATCTATCACCTGGATGGTATAATCACCACCCGTCATATTAATGAAATTTCCATCTTGATTTGATATTTCATTGATGGAATAGGTAAAATTCCCCGAACCACCATCAGCTGTAACCTTGACACTTCCCAGCTGGTCAATACTACAATCAGCGGGAGTAATTTCATTAAGGTTTATGACAATTTCATCCTTAGGTTGAAGGGAAATCAAAGTCTCAAATCTACATCCTTTACCGTCTAATACTTCAAGTATATAATCCCCTGATGTTAAGCCGGTGACCAGGTCTTCTTCGATATAGTTACCATTTAAATAGTAGTCATAATTTCCTACACCTCCCGTTATCTCAAAATCGATCATTCCATCATCTGCACCATAACAAGATGGGTTTAGAATATCCAGAGATTCCATTTCAACTGGAGCGACACCTCTGAGGTCAACTATGGTTGAAGCTAGGCATTCTTCCCCATCATTAATTCTCACATTATATATACCTACTCCCAGGCCAGTAAAGACTGGTTCATCCTGAAAATTAATTCCATCTATACTGTATGTGTAGATACCGGCTCCTCCTACTCCTGAGACCTCTATAATCCCATCCAATGAGTAGGAGCAGGTCGGTATGGATTTGGATTCTTCGTTGACCTTTAGATTGCCATTGGTTATGATTACTGTTTCTGAGACAATTTCGCATGCGTGAGCATCAATCACAGATATGGTATACAGATCTTCATTCAGCCCATTGAAAATACTGTCATCACCTGCGACGCCATCAATTAAATAAGTATATGGCTCGCTCCCTCCACTCGCATATACTGTAATTGATCCGGTAACATCTCCAGCACATAATACATCAACTGTTTTAACTGAGTCGATGATAAGAGGACTAGGGTTTTCAATAGTGATTTCTGTAGTTTCACTACACAAGTTGCCATCTTCGACCCTTACGGCAAATGTACCTGCACCAAGTCCCTGAATCAGGGATTCGGGTTGGAGTGATCCATCTAAATAATACTGATAGGGTCCTGTACCTCCTGAAGTAGAAATTAGGATCGCTGCATCATATATTCCTGCACATGATATCTCTTGTACTTCTTCTGCTCCAATTACTAATGGTTGAGGTTCTGAAATCAGGAATGTCGCGGTATCAATACAGTCATTCATGTCTTTGATCCATAGTTTAATTGGACCTGATTCCAACATATCGAAGTTTGAAACATTATCATATACCGTCCCATTCCGGGAATAAGTATAATCAGGAGTTCCACCTTGTCCATCTACACGGATTGAGCCTGTATTTGTGCCGTAACAATCAACATCTGTTGAAGTTGTTTTACGCAACTGTAATGGTTCAGGGCTTGAAACCTCTACAGAAGTTGTGACTTCACAACTATTTCCATCTCTCACTCTGATATTGTAGATCCCCGGTTGTAGGTCTGTGTATGCAAGTTGAGGCGCATATAAGCCACCATCTATGCTTACAAGATATGGATCGCTCATTCCTGGTACTCCACCAGTAATCGAGAGATTAAAACTTCCATCTCCGGATCCATTACATGAAATATTATTCAGATCTTCCACTTCAGCTGAAATGACCGATGGTTCCATAATCTCAATAACGGTGTCTAATTGGATCCCATAATCATTTCTAATCGTGATGATATGGTTTCCAGGTGTCAGGCCATTGAAGATTCCAGTATCATTTACCGCTCCACCATCGATCCTATAGCTGTAATTGTCATTATTTCCACCACATGCATCTACTTCGATGGTTCCATCATTCCCTTTATTACAAGAGGTCGGAGAGCTTGAAACAATCTCCATTTTAATTGTTACATCTTCCGGACAGGCAATGTGAGCAGTCTCAATCAGACCTGGACGCAATTGATAAACCAACTCTCTCATATATGCTCCCTGATCGGCTGTAAAAGCTGTCATACACACATCATCCGTGTAATCCATATAGTTCATAAACATGTCACCATTGTTTCCACAACTGGGACTCGGATGTGAAGGACAGCCATAATTTTGTCTGAATTGTCTGGGTGTGTCCAGTATACCATCATCTCCGGAACAAGTGTTGTTTTTGGTTGCGATATGATTTAATCCGAAATAATGACCGATCTCATGTGTTGTAGTACGTCCCATATTGTATGGCGCTTGCATTCCATAACCTGGTCCTCCGAATACAGTGGTTTTTATATTCACACCATCATCATCTATGTCAGGATGAGAGAATAGGGTAGGTACTCTGGCAAAACCAATAATATCGCTATCAGAGCCAATGGTAGGTGCTACCCAGATGTTCAGATAATGGTCTCGATCCCAAGCAGTGGCTTTTTTGATGGCAATTCTTGTATCATAAATCGGTCCTACTATACCAAAGTCAAATATTTCATCTGTGGCATATCTTGTAACACCTTCAGTTGGATTCCCTTCAGGATCAACACTCGCAAGACAGAATTGAATTCCTGTATTTTCAGCAGAAAATTGAGCAGGAGTATTGCCGGCATTGGAATTATAAAGCCCAAAATCCTGGTTCAATACATCGATCTGGCTTTGGATGTGTTCTAATGAGATATTAGCACCCTCTCCGATGGTATCTCCAGTAGGATGAACCACAACAACATGAACAGGAATAAACATTCCACATTCCGGAATGCTTGATGAACGGAAAATTTTGTTCTCATTGAATTTTCTGAAGGATTCAGAATACATTTTTTCAACTTCAGGATCAACTTCCATCTGTTGATCCACCCAATATTCTGTGCCACATGATCGCTTATGATCCTGACCTACAGATGCTTGTGTGAGCATCATAAATAATAATAATACAATCGTGTTCCTCATTTCCTTCATCCCGGTTGGCATGTGGGTGTAAATATATTCGCTTATCTTGGATTAATGTATTCAAGATTGGACAAATAGACATCATTGTCTAGATTTTTTCCAACCAATCAAACTGACCTTCGTAAATGGTTAAAAAAAATAAACCGATTATTATTGGAATTATTATTGACACAATCAGAAAAAGAAAATATTTTTTTGGCACTTTACTCCGTTCTATCATTTCTGACACAATTGAAACCAAAAAGATCCCAATAAAAATAGGAACCAGGATTACTGTTACTAAGGTTGCCAGATAATCATTACCTATCCACAACAATAGGTATAGAATAACCTGGAAAAGACTGATTTCCAATAAATTAATGCGTGAAAGAAACTTTATGATAATGAATCTAATTTTATGTTAAAAGTAAAATATTGAAAACCATTGCCTTGCTCTAGTTAGTTAACAATGTGGTGCAAAGATACCAGAGGAATACACTCAGAGTAAGAAGAATTATAAATTCTGAAAAAAATTATCAACATTTTACCTTTAATAATTTGAGAAGAATAAAACCAATAATAATGACAGCTCGACTATTGATATTTGTTTGTCTTTTTATGGCTTCAGCCATATCTGCTCAGGAGATCCCCACTACTTCGGATCAATATGAAAAAGAGTACAATATCAATATCAGAAAAAGCAGGATCAATGGGATTTATATTCCTGAAAATATCAGTGATGCAATTGATGAAATAATCAGATTGTCTCCGGCTGCTTCTATTGAACAATTTAAGAATGGGGAAGAAGATCTTGTAGTGAGGAAACTTCATTTTGGATTGGGTAAGTGGCTGGCTGTCAAGTGGAACTTTGATGGAGGGAGTCGATATTCACATTATCTGCGTATGATGGGAGTTACTTATCCCGACGACATGATCAGCTTTACGTTAAGGTCTTTGCACAGACATCTGAATGGTAATCCAATGGAACTAAAAGAACGTGCTCAGGCCATTTCAGAAAGACGGAAGAAGGAACATGAAGCCAGGCTCAATATGGGGACTCCAATTGATACTTTAAAGTGAGTTGTGACGATGAAGAAGAGAAAGTTTTAATTTATTTTTTCTTTGACCAAACAAATATTTCCTCTTTGTTATTACGTAAATACTCCCTGTTATTTATGTCTTACTTAAGGCTTGATTTTTGATAAATAATGGGTAAGTGGGTTATAAATTGAAAATAAGTCGATAACATTGCAGTCATTTTTCGTGAACAAAACGTGATTCATGTCCAAGAATTTACTGATAGTTGAGTCTCCTGCCAAGGCAAAAACAATTGAGAAGTACCTAGGCAAAGACTTTAAGGTTAAATCGAGTTTCGGTCATATTAGAGACCTCGATAAGGGTGATAAGGGTATTAACATTGAAAAAGATTTCGAACCGAAATACGTTGTTTCACCTGATAAAAGGAAGGTTGTCAAAGAGTTAAAAGATGCCGCTAAAAAGGTCAGTGAAGTATGGCTGGCAACGGATGAAGACCGTGAAGGAGAGGCCATATCCTGGCACCTTTGCAAGGTACTTGGATTAGATGAATCTCAGACCAAGAGAATTGTTTTTAGGGAAATTACCAAGCCGGCGATTCAGAAAGCTGTTGAGAATCCAAGATTGATAGACCTCAACCTGGTAAGTGCACAACAAGCCAGAAGAATATTGGATAGGTTGGTAGGATTCGAGCTATCAGAAACGCTATGGCGTAAAATAAAAGGCAAGCTCTCTGCAGGGAGGGTGCAATCAGTAGCAGTTAAGCTGATCGTTGAAAAAGAGAGAGAAATCCAGAAATTCGAGGCTACACCATACTTTAAAGTTACCGCCTTATTCCAGGTAGATAATGGAAAAGGTAAGATGGTAGAGTTAAAGGCGGAACTAAAAAACAGGCTTGAAACGGAAGGAGAAGCTCGTGACTTTCTTGAAAAGTGTAAAGGAGCAATCTTCAATATCAAAGATATCTCTACTAAACCGTTAAGAAGAAATCCCGCTCCTCCATTTACTACATCTACTTTACAGCAGGAGGCCAGTAGAAAGCTTTACTTTTCAGTGAGCAGGACGATGCAGGTTGCTCAGCGATTATATGAGCAAGGATTGATCACCTACATGAGGACAGATTCAACATCGCTGAGTGAAATGGCTATAGCGACGATAGCTAAAGAGATTAAAAGTGAATATGGTGACAAATACTCCAAACCAAGAAGATTTAAATCAAAATCATCCAATGCCCAGGAGGCTCACGAAGCCATAAGACCTACATATGCTGATCGACGAAGTGCAGGTGCAGATCGGGATCAACAAAGACTCTATGATTTGATATGGAAGAGAACCGTTGCCTCGCAGATGTCATCAGCTGAGCTTGAAAAGACAACGGTTGATATTGGGATTTCAACAATTCCCGGAACCACTCTGGAAGCAACGGGTGAAGTAATGAAATTTGATGGATTCTTAAAGTTATACATTGAATCCACTGATGACGATGAACAAGAAGAAGCCAAGGGGATACTTCCTCCTCTTAAAGTGGGACAAGAATTAAATCTGGAGACCCTCCAGGCAGTCCAGAAATTCACCCGACCTCCAGCGAGATATACAGAAGCCAGTCTTGTGAAGAAGCTGGAAGAACTGGGAATCGGTCGTCCGTCAACATATGCTCCGACAATCACCAAAATTATGGAGAAGGACAGGGGTTATGTTACGAAAGAGAGCAGAGAAGGAGTTGAGCGAGCTTATCAGATCCTCACGTTAAAGGAAGATTCAATAAGCACAGAATCAAAGACTGAGATCACCGGAAGCACCTCTAATAGATTGTATGCAAGTGACCTTGGAATGCTTGTAACTGACTTCCTGGATGAGCACTTCGGAGACATCATGAATTATAAATTTACCGCAGATATTGAAGAGAAACTGGATGAGATTGCCAGCGGAGAAGATGACTGGAGAAAGATGGTTGGAGATTTTTACGGGCCATTCCATGAAGCCATAGAAGAGACGAGAGAAAATGCCAGTAGAGCAAGAGGAACAAGAGTACTTGGTGAAGATCCAGATTCCGGTCATTCAGTATTGGTACAGATGACACGATATGGCCCTGCGGCACAGATAGGCACTAAAGAAGAGGTAGGAGAAGAGGGTAAACCCAGATTTGCCAATCTCAGGCCTGGTCAATCCATGGAAACCATCACCTTCAATGAGGTCATGGATCTTTTTAAATTGCCTAAAGAGGTAGGTGAATATAAAGGGTGGACTCTTGAAGTAAACAATGGAAGATATGGCCCTTATGTGAAGTATGATGGAAAATTTGCATCCCTGCCCAAGGGCATGGATCCACTCGAAGTAACTTTAGAGCAAGCCATTGAAGTTGTTGAACAGAAAGAAAAGGAAATTGCCCCAATTGGCTCTTATAAAGGGGAGCCAATTACAAAAGGCAAAGGCCGATTCGGTCCATTTCTTAAATACAAGGACCTCTATGTTAATGTTCCTAAAAAATTCGACTTTGATAACATCACAGAGGCAGAATGTCATGAATTGATTGCTGCTAAAATTGAAAAAGAAGCCAATCGATACATCAAGATATGGGAAGATGAAAAGATCGCCATCGAAAATGGTAGATGGGGCCCTTTCTTCAGAGTGAAAAGAAAAGCAGTTAAAATCCCTAAGAAGGATGATAAAAAGATGACTGCTGAAGAGTTAAAGGAATTGTCACTTGAGGATGTGAAAAAGTTGATCAATGAGGTTGATCCTACTGTGTTGAATTCTAAAAAGAAGAAGGCTAAGAAGTAAGATCCCGGATCAATTGTGCGGCACGATCTGAAGCACCTGATCCACCTAATCTGACCCTCAATTCTTGATAGCCGTCAAGAATTGATATTCGATCATTCATTACATCTTGCTCTGATTGGATAATGTTTTTAACATTACATTCTTCCTGAATCAGTTCAGGTACTAAAGGTGCGTCCATGATCAGGTTGACAAGAGAAATAAATTTAAGTTTAACCAATCGCTTAGCTATCATATATGAAAACCTGCTTCCGATATAACAGACCACCTGTGGAGTTCCTATGACAGCTGTTTCTAATGTTGCAGTTCCTGAACTGACCAGAGCCATTTCGGAATTTTTTAAAATTTCATAAGTGTTGTTCTCTTCAATTGATACATATCTATTTTTTAAATCTACTCCTGAGATAATGTCTTCATACAATTCAGTTGGAAGGGTAGAAACTTTCGCGATTCTGATGGTATTGTAGGGGAGCTGACTACAAGCTTGTAGCATGGGCTTTAATATGTGCAATATCTCCTGTTTTCGACTTCCGGGAAGTAGTGCAATACCTTTATTTGGTTGCGTATCATTTTTTATATCAGAAGTTTTTAACTCATCCAACAATGGATGCCCTACATATTCAACAGTAATTCCCTTTCTCTGAAACCACTCTTTTTCAAAAGGGAGTATGGTCAGGATAAGGTCAGAATACTTTTCCAATTTGAAAGCCCTCTTTTCTTTCCATGCCCATACTTGTGGCACGATGTAATAGACGACTTTATATCCTTCTTTTTTCAGCCACCTGGCCATCCTCATGTTAAATCCAGGATAGTCAATCAGAATGACTACATCCGGGCTAAATTCTATTATGTTCTTTTTGGCTTTCTTAAAGAGGTTGAGGATCTTATTTAGGTTGATGATTACTTCTGAAAACCCCATAAATGAAGTCTCCCGGATGTGCTGATCAAGACCTTTCTCACCATTTGCCCTGAGCATCTTATCTCCTCCCCAGAATTTAATGGATGACTCATCATCTGTTGATCTGATTGATCTGATCAGATTGGCTCCGTGCATATCTCCGGAGGACTCTCCACTGATGATGTAATATTTCACAATATTTATCAGAATAAGATGTCATGATATCGATAGATCCACGCCGCAACATAGATCAGGGTAGGGAATACAACCCCACGTAACATCTGGTCCCACCGCCTTTTTTTTGCAAAATTAAATGGTATTAAATTGCTGCATATGGCTAGTAAGGATATGGTCCGTTCTCTTCGGTCCATGGCTGATGAGGTCGCTTCTTCAATCAGTCCCACCATCTCCAGACCCTCAAATATTGACTCAAAAACAACGAACCCGATTACCGGGGTTACGGCTCCAAATAATAGCCCCATGACTATGGTGTTTTTATCATTCATGTTCAGATGTTTCCAGGTATTTTAAAGCATCAATAGAAGAGTAGTGTGTCAGGTCATGATGGGAAGGAACTACTGAGATATACCCTGCTTCAAGTGCTTTTAAGTCATTGTCATTTTTACTGTCCTGGTAGTCAAATTTTCCAGTCATCCAGTAATATGGTTCACCTCTTGGATCTATTGACTCCTTGAATTCTTCGACCCATACACCCTTAGCTTGACGGCATACTTTGATACCGGCAATATCTCCTTTGGGAATGTTGACATTGATTAACCGGCTGGGTAGCGTCTTCTTATCAAGAACTGACCGGATAATGGATTCTATGTAAGGAGTTGCATTGGTAAAATCTGCTTTAAACGAAAAATCCAGAAAAGAGAATCCAATAGAATTAATCCCTTCAAGACTGGCCTCCATCGCAGCAGACATGGTACCACTATATATGATATTAATAGAGGCATTAGAACCATGGTTGATTCCGGATACACACAAATCAATATTATCTTCCTTAAGGATGACACTTTTAGCAAGCTTAACACAATCTACGGGTGTGCCGCTGCATTCATAAGATTCCACTCCTTCAAATAGTTCAACTTTCTTCAGCCTCAAAGGTGATTCAAGAGTGATTGCATGTCCTTGTCCTGATTGGGGCTTGTCAGGAGCAACAACCACAACATCTCCTATCTTCTTAACGATCTCTACCAGAACTTTTATGCCCGGTGCTACTATCCCATCATCATTGGTGACTAGGATTTTGGGTCTTTTCATAGATCCTCTTGTTTATTCACGCAGTAATTACTTGTATTATTACAAAATCACAAATATAATTAATGTCTAAAGCCTTTTCAGGCAAATGTGAAGGTGTAAGAAAGAATACTATTGAAGACCTTTATATATATTGCTCTATTGACCTTCTTTTCTGCAGAAAATTTTCCACGTAGGGTAACGAATGGATTCATCAGGGTTGATCCACTCTCCCAGCCAGTCGAACCCATTATCCGAAATATTTGAAAATGTAATTTTGTAAAATCCCTCCATTCCGTTAGGAGCTTTCTGGTCCTTATATAAAATGATGTCATTTTCTACTTTGCCTCCGGCCCAGGTAGGAGGTGAGGTGGCGATTCCATTGGCACTGAAGAAAGTAACATACCACTGACTGCTATCCGGGTGATATTGTCTGATACTCGTGGTATGATTGCCATCTCCCTTTATGGTGATATCCTGAACGGCCTTGCCTTCCATGATGTATTTCCATTCCCATGATAATTCTGTAGTATCCTGCCAGGTTCCGTCCGGATTTCTTTGTACAGAATTACAGGTACAAGTTCCTATAAGTGGTTGCCAATCGCTGGCTGCTCCAGGAGCATCAGGATGAACCTTGCCATAATAGTCCTGGCAGTCCGTTGTAAAACACAAGAATATGAATAGTATCCCAATTATATATTTCATGATAATTATTTTTCTTCAAGGTAACATAAGCAATTGAAGGAGTAATTTAAAAGTTAGTGAGGTATGTGTTTTATGCAGTAAAGTAGAATATGAGTGATCTTAAATTGACTGCATAGATGACATCATTCACTGCATTATGTCCCGAATAAGAAGTATTCACTTGTTATAAGTATATGATAATGATATAACTTGAGTAGCATTATAATAGTATAATTATGGAGATAAAGGTCAGAACATTAGGGATGCAATTGTTTTTCCTTGTTGGGGTCATTTCATTTGATGCCTGGCAGCAATATTTTTATCTGTCTAATTTTAATATTCTTGCAGATGGTGAAACCATCAGTATGTGGGGGTTGATTCAGAACCATAGTTTAAAATGGTTGGTGTGGGTAGTTTTCATCTTTCCTTTTGTATTCATCATGAATAAGATGGACTTATGGGAAAGTAGCCTTACTGTTTCAGGAATGATCAAAGCCATTTCCATTATTATAGGTGTAATTATCCTGGCCGTTTGTACTATTTCTTTGATGAATTCTTTTCAGGATGAAGGTGCGCTGGTCTGGAATTATTGGGTAGAAGTTGCCTGGTTTACTTTCTTTCAAAAATTTGCGACTTTCATGCTAGGCTATCTTTTAGTCTTTTATTACATGTTTCACAGATATCAACTGGATCATATGGAAGGTAAGATCAGCACCATCAGGGAGGTGAAGAATTCATACCGGGATTTATATGAAGATCTGAAAGAACAATCCATACAGGAAGAGACCTCTGTGTTATATGTGAAGGTCGGGAATAAGATTAAAGTAGTACCGGTAGACAAGATTCAATGGATCCAATCTGATGACTACTGTGTGAGGGTGCATATCGATGGCCATGAATACGTGCTGCGTAAATCCATGAAAGCTATGGAAGAGATGTTGCCTGACAACTTTATCCGAGTACATCGTCAGGCTATTGTCAATACAGAATTCATGAATGAATTGGTGTTTAACGGAAGGAATTTAATAATTCTAAATAATGGAACTCAGGTGGCGATTGCCAGGAGTAGACTATCAGAAATTAGAAAAGTTGTTAAATCATTGTGATCTACAATGTAGCTATTACATCTATGTTTCCTCGTACCATTTGATTTATTTCCACTTTTATCTCAGCTGATAAAGGAAGATAAAGATCTACTCTGGATCCGAATTTAATAAAGCCCATTTCATCACCGGCGGTGACTTCATCATTTTCTTTTACATAGAATACTATTCTACGTGCCAGGGCTCCTGCAACCTGTCTCATTACAATTTTATGATCATTGGTATCGTATGCAATGGTCGTCCTTTCATTTTCTTCTGAGGCTTTGGGATTCCAGGCAGCCAGATATTTCCCAGGGTGATATTTGGCGTAAGCCACCTTCCCGGATACAGGATTCCTGTTGACATGTACATTGAGTGGAGACATAAAGATGGAAACCATCATGCACTCTTTCTTCAATACTTCTTTTTCTGTGGTCTTTTCAATGACTACTATCTTACCATCAGCGGGACAGTTGATGATGTGATCTCCACCTTTAAAAGGCCTGGAAGGATTCCTGAAAAAGCTAATTAGAAAGATATATAAGCCCAGCAATAATACCCACCCTATATATAAATATGGTGTAGGAAAATATAAGTAACATACGATTGCGAATACTGCGGTAAGTATTCCGCTGATGATCAATGTTGGTGCGCCTTCTCTGTGTATATACATTAATTGTTGAAATGATGTGTTAACTATATTAAAAATCGATCAACAAGTGCTACAGCCGGAGCTACATAAAGCAAGCTGTCAAATCGATCCCATACCCCGCCATGGCCAGGAAGCAATCTTCCTGTATCCTTTACTCCATATTGTCTTTTCACTGCAGATTGTGTCAGATCTCCAAGGGTGCCTGAAAGCCATACCACGATACTGACAATTATCCACCAATCTGTAGTTTCAACAGGTGTAAGTTTTGATAATACATATCCTCCTATGAGGACCGCTGCAAGAGAGCCTAGAAAACCTTCCACAGTTTTATTGGGAGAAATCTTAGGCATCAATTTTCTTCTTCCCCATTGACTTCCTACCATGTATGCACCGGAATCACTTAACCAGATTAAAACCAGAACTCCTATAAAGTAGTAGGAGTAATCTTCAACGATCTTCATCTCCCTGGCAAACAATCCCATTGAAGATCCAAAATAAAATGCAGCGACCCAGTAGGCCCATCGACCATGATTGAGATCATTTATGCTTCTGAATACATAACTGGCCAGTATTGTCATTGTAATGATGGTCAATCCGACGATGATCCAATAAGTGTATACCTGATCAGTATATACAAGAATTCCCACCATGGAAATAGCTACAAGACCAAGCAACATTGCGTGTGATTTCTTTACTACCAGTCCATATTCCAATGCGGTACCACCTGCTATCAATGCCAGCAATCCAATACATGCATATCTATCAAGGATTATGGTTCCAATTATAATAATCCCAAATATCAAAGCAGTTATGGCTCGTTGCTTAAGCCCCTTCATTTAAAGTCTTTTTTCGTTTTATAATGGCATCTACTATTACAGCACACAATATAGCAGATAAAATGATACTAAATATAGGAATTGGAGGTACGTCTTGGGGATCAGTATCTGTGAATTGATCGGCTGCAGTATAAAGTAGTGTTACCTGCATTGCATTATTAAAAAAGTGGATGATTATAGGGTACATTAGATTTCTGGTCCAGTAGTATGCGTAACATAATATTAACCCAATAACCATTTTAGGTAGAAAGCTGGCAAGCTGAAAATGAAACAATGAAAAAATAACTGATACAATGATGACGCTGAAGTGGGGATTCAGCTTGGTAAGTAATAATTCTTTCAAGATTACACCTCTGAAGAGGAACTCTTCTCCAATCGCTGGGATAATGGCAATAATTAATATGTTAATGATTAAATCGCCGATTCCATCCATGTCTAGCATCTGCATCAGAAATTCCATTGCATTGTTATCTACTTCTGAAGCCCAGGAGGGAAGATCGATCATCATATTCAATTGAGCAGAATATGCAATCAAAGGGAAGCTGAATAATAACCATGTGAGAAAGTAGATGATTAATAATCCATCTAAGAACTTATAATGAAAATATCGCTTGCCGTAATAAATAGATATCCATATTAAACTGGTAATTGTAAATATGATGAGATGATTAACACTACTTAACCACTTAAGGGTGGAAATATCTTTTTCTTCCATTTCTGCACCTCCTGTAATCTTATCCATGCTAATTCCAAAATGATCTAAGCCCATAGCCATGATGAAATTCCCAATTACCAGACATGCACTGAAAATTAATATAAATAGGATGAGTTTAATTTTCCAGTTGT
The DNA here is from genome assembly GCA_013002995.1 of Saprospiraceae bacterium. Taxonomy (GTDB): domain Bacteria; phylum Bacteroidota; class Bacteroidia; order Chitinophagales; family Saprospiraceae; genus JABDLO01. The sequence goes on from JABDLO010000209.1 coordinate 18,525, forward strand.
GATGCATCCTATTATCATTCATGTAATGCTACATTTGTACTGCACAATAATATCTTGATTGAATGAGCACAAAACTAAGCGTAAATCTCAATAAAGTAGCACTCATAAGAAATTCGAGAGGAGCCAACCTCCCTGACGTCATACAAGTGGCGAAAGATTGTGAACACTTTGGAGCTGATGGGATCACCATGCATCCACGTCCAGATGAAAGGCATGCCCGATACAGTGACATTCCTGCTCTTAAGGAAATTGTTAAGACAGAGTTAAACGTGGAAGGATACCCAAATGCAAGGTTTCTCAATATGATATGTGAAGTTGTTCCTCACCAATGTACCTTGGTTCCAGATCCCCCTGGAGCACTTACTTCTGACAATGGTTGGGACACCATCAGTAATCAATCTATGCTTAAGGAAATCTGTGATCGGTTGAGAGACAATGGAATACGGAGCTCATTATTCGTCAATCCTGACAATAGCATGATAGATGGAGCAAAAGAGGTAGGGGCTGATAGAATTGAATTATATACAGGCCCATATGCTCATAACTACTTCCACGATAGGGAAAAAGCCATATGTAATTATCGAGAAGCTGCTATTCATGCCAGGAATATAGGAATTGAAGTGAATGCAGGCCACGATCTCAATCTAGATAACTTAAATTTTTTTATTTCTCAGATTCCCTGGACGGCTGAAGTTTCAATCGGACATGCCATAATATGTGATGCATTGTACTATGGTTTACAGAATGTTATCCAGATGTATCAGTATCAGATCAATAAATAACCAACAACTAAATGATGGCTGTAATCAGATTTTTTTAATTCGATAGGCAGCGATATAAGTTAAAATCATGTTAATGAAGTGTAAATATAAAAATGGGTTTAATCGATCCACTGCCATATTATTTCTGGAAATAGGTTAAGGATTTATTAACAATTATTTTACATTTGCGATTTAACAGTAGTTCAATTTCATAATTTTAAACAGATAAAAGATGAAAAAACTCTCACTTTTACTTTTCATGCTGCTGTTTGTAGTCGGCTTTACCGTTGCCCAGAGAACGGTTTCAGGTACGGTTACAGACAATAGTGGGATACCGTTAATCGGTGCCAACGTTACGGCAAAAGGTACAACCACCGGAACGATCACTGATATTGATGGTAATTATTCCCTTACCGTTCCAGATGGAACAACCACTCTTGTATTTAGTTATACGGGGTACAATACTCGCGAGGTTTCGCTTGGAGAATCCAATACAGTAAATGTAGAACTTGCTGAAGGTGTAGAACTTTCAGAAGTTGTTGTTACTGGTCTTGGTATCAAAAAAGAGAAAAAAGCATTGGGTTATGGTGTATCCACCATTGGTGCTGAAAGTCTTGTTGCAAGACCTGAAGCAGATGTTGCTCGTATCCTTAGAGGTAAAGCAACTGGTGTAGATATTACTCAGACTTCCGGTATGGCCGGTTCTGGTACTAATGTTATTATTAGAGGTTACTCTTCTATCACAGGTAGTAACCAGCCATTGTTCGTTGTGGATGGTGTTCCTTTTAATAGTGACACCAATACAGATAGGAACTTTACACAAGGGGGTGCTACTGCTTCTTCCAGGTTCCTAGATCTTGATCCTAACAACATTGCTGAGATTTCTATCCTTAAAGGTCTTTCCGCAACAGTATTGTACGGAGAAGCTGGTAGAAATGGTGTAATCTTAATTACCACTAAGAATGGTAATGCTGGAGGAAACAGTGACAAAGGTTTTGAGATCAGCTTAACTCAGTCAGTATCTCAGACTGAAATTGCTAACCTTCCTAACTACCAGAACCAATTCGGTAACGGATTCTCTGGAAACTTTGGATGGTTCTTCTCTAACTGGGGTCCTTCTTTTGACATTAGAGGTAGCAATGGTGTTGCTGAAGATGGAACTGTAGCTCACCCTTACGATCAGCCACAGTTTAACGATGACTTTCCTGAGTACATTGGTGTAAGATATCCTTACACATCATATGAGCCAGTAGAAGGTTTCTTTGACAAAGGTCTTACTACCAATACTTCTATTAACGTTGACAGAAGATTTGACAGAGGTTCATTCAATGCTAACTACAGTTACTTGAGTGATGAAGGTTTTACTCCTGACAGAGCTGACGGATCTTCAACTAACAACCTTAAGAAGCACAATCTTGGTATCGGTGCTAAAGCGACACTTGAAAACGGACTTGAGATTTCAAGTACATTGAACTTCATTAAGTCTTCAAGAGTTTCTCCTCCTGCTGCGATTGGATTTGGTTCTAACCCTTCAGGTGCATCACTTTATGCTAATGTTGTCTATACTCCTAGAAGTATTGACTTGAACAACCTTCCTTATCAGAGTCCTATTGATGGATCTCAGGTATACTACAGAAGAGGTTCTGCTATCCAGAATCCATACTGGACAGCCAATAACATTTGGGATGATGAAGATATCCAAAGGGTATTTGGAACAATCAATTTACGATATGAACTTACTGAAGGATTAAGTGCTCAGTACCGTGTAGGTATTGATAAGTACTCTCAGCAACAAAGAAGAAACATAAATAAAGGTGGATCTCAGGTTCCTGATGGTAATTATACTACTTCAGAAAGATTGAATAGTATTACAGATCACGTTTTAAACCTTCTTTATACAACAAGATTGACAGAAGATCTTGAATTAGACGGTTTAATTGGTGTGAACTTCAGAAGAGAAAATAGAGACTTCACAAGAGCAACAAGTACTAACCAGTTTGTATTCGGTCTTTTAAATCATGGTAATTTTAAGACTCACAATAATACATCTGGATATGTAGATGAAAACAATATTGGAGCTTATGCAACTGCAACACTTGGGTTTAAGAGTTTCTTATACTTGAACTTGCAAGCTAGAAATGACTGGACATCTACGTTGGAGCCTGACAATAGATCAGTATTCTATCCATCAGCTTCATTGTCTTTCATTCCTACAGAAGCAATTGCTTCATTACAGAATAACACAATAGTTAACTACTTGAAGTTAAGAGTTGGATATGGTACTTCTGCCGGTTATCCTAACCCTTATCAGACCAGACAGATCCTTGGATCTACTCCTAGAGTATTCCAGACTGCTGGAGGTACTAACCTTGACGTTAATACAGTTAGTAACACACTTGGTAACCCTAATCTTCAGGCGGAGAAACATACCGAGCTTGAATTAGGATTAGAGGCTAAATTCCTTGACAACAGAGTTGGAATTGACCTTTCATTGTATAATAAGCAATCAACAGATCTTATTATCGGTCTTCCTCTTGACCCTGCAACTGGTTATACTAATACAACAGTTAATGCTGCTGAAGTTGAGAATAAAGGTATTGAGCTTGGAATCAATGTAGTTCCTGTATCAGGTGCTTTTACTTGGGATTTCACAGTTAATTATACCAGAAACAGAAACATCGTTAATAGCGTTGCAGAAGGAATTGATCAGTTTGCCTTTGCTGGATACAGCAACTTGGGTAACTTCGCAATTCCTGGTGAGCAATATGGTGTGATCTTAGGACTTCCATTTACAAGAAATGATCAGGGAGAATTGTTAGTAGGTGCTGATGGAAACTATGTGCCAGGTCAGGAAATCGATGTTATCGGTAATCCTAACCCTAACTTCCAGGCAAACTGGATTAACAACTTCACTTACAAAGGTCTTTCTTTAGGATTCCAGTTCTCTTATACAGATGGTGGAGACATTTACTCTGTAACAACTGCAACAATGCTTGCAAGAGGATTGACAGAAGATACCAATGTTGATAGATTCTTACCTATTATCCAGCCTGGTGTATTGGCATCTGATGGTACTACACCAAATAACATTCAAGGATACATTGGTGACTTTTTCTTTAGATCTTACTTCTTTGCTGATGAAGGAACAATCTTCGATGCAACGGTACTAAGATTAAGAGAAGTAACACTATCATACAGATTACCTCAGTCATTATTAGAAAGCTCACCATTTGGTTCTGCTTCTATCGTACTGGCTGGAGAAAACTTATGGTTCAATGCACCTAACTTCCCAGAGCATGTAAACTTCGATCCTGAAGTACTTTCACTGGGAGTAGGTAATGGTAGAGGATTTGATTATATCACTGGTCCTACTGCCAAGAAGTATGGTGTAACACTTAACCTTACGTTCTAATAGATCTTGATCGATTTACCATTTGCTTTATATGAATTACTCTTATGAGTAACTTGGTAAATCATTGGAGTCTTTAAAATTTAAAACAAAAAAACACATGAAATATTTAAATAAATTATTCTTGGTGTTTCTGTTAGGATTTACACTCTCTTCTTGTAGTGATCTTACAGAGTTAGATCTGTTAGACAATCCTAATGCTGTAACACCTGAGAATGCTGGAATTGACTTTCTATACAACAATATCCAGTTAGGTTTTAGAAATCTCCATAACGGCTTCCATTTTGATGCCGATGGACTCGTGAGGTATACCACAATGGGTGCCTTCACATACAATAATGCACTCACACCTGTTACAGGTAATGGTGAGTGGAATAATGCTTACGCAACTTTATTCCCAGATATGGATGCATTGATTGCTCTTGCTCAAGAAAGAGAATTGAATGTATACGAAGGAAATACTAAAGTTATGAAGGCATATGTCTTAACCTCTTTAGTTGACTTCTTTAAGGATGTACCTTATTCTGAAGCTGGTCAGGGAACTGATATCATTTCCCCTGTTGCTGATGAAGGATCAACTATTTATGCTGAAGCTGAAGCACTTCTTGATGAAGCCATTGGCTTATTAGAGCAGGGAGGAGCTACTCCACAGACTGATATTTACTATGGAGGATCAACTTCTAATTGGATTACACTTGCTAAGACAATGAAGTTGAGAAACGCACTTCATAAAAGATTGACAGATTCTGGTGCAGGGAATACCATAGCTTCCATTGTAAGTGCTGGTGACATCATTGACCAGAATTCTGAAGATTTTGTATTCGCTTATGGTGGAGAAAGAGATGATCCTCCTTCACGTCACCCATTTTACAACAACCACTATGAAAATGGTGATGGTACCTATATGGGTAACTACATCATGTGGTTGATGTGTTGTGAAAAAGAGGATGCTGATGGTAATGTAGTTGAAGATCCAAGGATTAGATACTACTTCTACCGTCAAGTTGATAACTCTTTGAATCAAGATGTGAATGTTTACTCTTGTGTATTATCTGACAGACCAGATGATCCTGGAACATATCCAGCTCATTATGCAGCTGTAGATCCAAGACTACCTTACTGTGTAGCTTCTCCTAATGGATATTACGGTAGAGATCACGGAAATGGTTCTGGTATTCCACCTGATGGACCGATCAGAACTGTTTATGGATTATATCCTGGAGGTGGAAAATGGGATGGTAACACATATGACATTGTACAGAATGGTGGTATCGATGGTGGAACTGGTAAAGGTATCATGCCAATTATCACTGCTTCTTCTGTTGACTTCATGAGAGCTGAAGCTGCTCTTACTGCAGGAACAGGTGAAGATGCTAGAGCTCTACTTGAAAGTGGAGTAAGAAAGTCAATGTCAAAGGTACTTGGTTTCGCTTCCGTATCTCCTGGTGATTTTGCAGAAACTGTATTTGATCCTATCTTAGGTGAAGACGTAGCTAGAGGAGATGTATTCGGTGCTACTGATGACGATGTAGAAGCTTATGTAGCTCAAGTACTGACAGCTTATGACGCTGCTTCTGATAAGCTTGATGTAGTTATGACTGAGGCTTACCTTGCAAGATGGGGTAACGCAGTTGAAACATTCAATGCTTACAGAAGAACTGGCAAACCTAATAACATGCAGCCTGGTGTAGATGTATTATCTATTGATGAATTCCCTAAATCATTCTTGTTGCCTGCAGTTCACGTTAACCAAAATGCTAACGTAACGCAGAAAACGATTTATGATCTGGTATTCTGGGATAATGGATCAGCACAGACACGATAATCTATTCAATTATAAATTAAAATAGAAATGAAGAAATTATTAATATTATTTATATCCGGGCTGATGGTTATGACATCTTGTAAAGATGAAAGCAAAGCCCCGATCATTACCTTTGACCAGGCAGGTAAAGGAGCCTATGTAAGGCTGGCCAATGTCAACGAAGGTATTGATGGATATAACTTAAGCCAATTCAGTACATCAGCATATGATTTTGATGTAGAATTTGTAGATGAACAACAAGGAGATCTTGTATCTACCTATACCATCTATACTAGTTATACTCCATCACCATTCAGCAGTACTTCTGCAGCTGCAGAAGTATTATACTTAACCATGGACTCTGGTTCATTCACAGAATCAGATCGTGGATACAAAAGTGCCAATGTTAGAATTCCTCTCGCTGACGTAGCTTCAAAGTTAGGTCTTTCAGAAGGAGATCTTGGTGGTGCTGATGTATTTAATTTCAGAAGTGAAATAGTACTTCAGGATGGTTCAGTGTTCCAATTTTCTAACTCAACTTCTGCCGTTAATGGTTCTGCATTCCAGGGTCATTTTAACTTTTCTGTTAAGTTGAGTTGTCCATTAAGTGATGACAAATTCGTTGGTAACTACACTTTAACGCATTTGGAAGGAACATATCCATTTGGATTGTTTACGTTTAATGGAACTGAGTCATCAACTGTTACACTAACTAAGGTAACAGGAACTAAGCGTGCATTTGTTTACAAATGGCAGAATGGAGTACTTGGCTCAGATTCTCCTGATGTAGATTTCATATTCGATATCGTATGTACCATTGTTGTACCTGATGACAATCAAGGTACCAGCATCGGATGTGGAGGAACGATAACCTTAGGCTCTCAAAGCGGTGCTTTCGGTTCAGTTGATGTTGACGATGATAGTACTTTCGTTATTGACCTTAACGAGTGGGCTGATGATGGTGGATGTGGAGTACCAGTAACTCCAATCAAAATCAGATTAGATAAGCAATAAGATTTATTTCTTATTCCTGATAAAAGTAAGAGCCCTGAATATTTCAGGGCTCTTTTTATTTATAATCAATTTATTAGCTTTATTTATTCAATATTTATTCGAAATGCGTACTGTTTTTATATCAATTTTGATTACGCTGACTGCTTTAGATTCAGTAAGTCAATTTGTTGATATAACCGATGACGTAAATCTTAATCATGCTCACGTTCAAGCTCAATTGTTTGGAGGTGGCATAGCAGCATTTGATTTCGATGGTGATGGATTTGAAGATTTATTTCTGACGGGAGGAGAAGGAGAAGATAAGTTATTCCTGAATAACAGAATGGGAGGTTATGAAGATATCTCTGACGTTCTTCCACATAACCAATTCAAATCTGAAATTACCTCTGGCGTAACTTATGCCGATTTCAATAAAGATGGATGCGTAGATCTTTTTATTACTTCTTTCAACAGGGAGGAAAACTGTATCTTATTACAAAATGATTGCAATGGAGGATTCAAAGAGGTAACTAATCGAGCAGGAATCATTGAAAATAGTGCAAGCATAGGAGCTACAGTTATTGACTATGATCTGGATGGAGACCTGGATATTTATGTAATAAATTATATATGGAGCTCTAATGTGATAACCAACGAGGAAGGAGAAACCATTGGTTTCGATCATACTTGTGCACCTAATTATCTTTATGAAAATGAAGGTAATATGAGGTTTAGAGAGGTAAGTGGAATTCTTGGAGCTCAGGGAAATGGATGTGCACTTGCTGTTACTTCTTTTAACTTTGTAGATGGACGCCCTGGTATTTATATAGCCAATGATTTTGGTGAATGGATTCAACCTAATGAATTGCTGGTATATGATAGCATTACTGGACGATTTACAGATGTTGCTCCTCAATTTGGACTCGATTATGGCTTATATGGAATGGGAATTGCCATTGACGATCCTGACCGGGACGACGATTTTGATATCTATGTTTCAAACCTCGGTCAGAATGCCTACCTGGTCAATGATGGAAACAATCAGTTTATAGAAAAAAGTATTGAATTTGGCATTGATAATACACATACACCTGACACCTCACTTGCGGTGAGTTGGGGAGTCATTTTCAGTGATTTTAATAATGACATGTGGCCGGATTTATTCGTTGCCAATGGTTGGATTCCATCTGCATCATTTATAAAGACGTCTTTTATTGATCCTTGTAAGTATTACAACAACAGCAATGGGACTTTTGATGATTTTTCTGATCAATTGGAACTTGATTTTGA
>JABDLO010000214.1 GCA_013002995.1 Saprospiraceae bacterium
AACCACCTTCTTTAGTGTCAAACCAATACTCTAAATCAAAATATCATCTCTGCAATGAGATATCTTAAGTAGTAAATATCGGTCAAGCTATTTTAGGCATACACAATACACTAATTTTGACTGTAGACTGTAGACTGTAGACTGTAGACTGTAGACTAATATCTCTTCATCCTGGAAAAAGGAAATCCATTACATCCTGATTTTGGATTTTCTCCATCTGCTGCAGGAGTATTACGGGCATCAATTGCCGTATCCTTATCATATGCAGTAAGGCAGAAGGCCCATTCATACGGCTTCATATTATCGAGAATTATATAATCAATGCGACTGTATTGACCTGCATTGTAGGCATTGTTACTATCGTTTTCAACGATGATGAAGTTCTTATTTCTATTCCATTCTATGACATGGAATGTTATTTCACTTCCCATCTTCCATAAATGGTCATCTATCTTATAATTAATTTCATAATCATCAGCCCATGTTCCTATTATCAATTCGCGATCATTCACCTGTATATTTGGTAAATCAGCTGATTTACAACTTATTAAAAGTGTGAAAAAGATGAATAAAATAAATTGAAGACTATGGCTCATATTGATTTATGATAAGATGAGAAAACTATAATGGCAGTTAATACCAATTCAACATTCGATAAAGGTAAAACAGAATGATGAATAGTTAAATTCTGTACATTTGATAATCATGTTATCGAAGGTACCCTACATAGAGACTTACAGAGGATTTGCGGGAACATCCAGGGTGATATTTAATTGCAGATTACTCAAAGATCAGAACCATTATGCAAATCTTGAAGACTCGTTATGGAAAAACCTAAGAAACATTTTCCGTAAGGTTGCTTCAAGAGAAATCCCTTACGGTGAAATTGAAATATCTCTAAATGGGTCTACTTATCAAGCCCGGGCTGATAATGAAGGATATGTCTTTATCGACGCCCCAACTCAGATTCAATTCGAACCCAATGCACATTGGAAAGAAGTAACACTAAATTCAAAAAAACATACTTTTCAATGTGAATACCTTGTGCCTTCCAGCAAAGCAACTTATGGTATCATTTCAGATATCGACGATACGATTTTGGTTACCGATGTCCACAGCCCTGTAAGGATGATATATAATTCGCTCATTAAAAATCCTTTCCAGAGGCAAGCCTTTAACGGTATAAAAGAATTCTATAAAGAGAAGACGGTTCAAGGCCATAACCCGGTATTTTACCTTTCCAATAGTCCATGGAACCTATACCAAAACATTAAGCAGTTCCTGGACATTCAAATGCTACCTAAAGGTCCAATCTTACTTAGGGATTATGGTATGCACTTCCCCACAGTACCAAAAGCATACTCTCACCATAAAGAAAACAATATTGAACTATTACTTGAAGTTTACCCTGACCTCTCCTTTGTACTTATCGGTGATGCGTCACAAGAGGATGCCATTATTTATTCTCATATCAAAAACAAATATCCTCAACGGATCAAAAAAATATTGATCAGAGAAGTATCTAATCCAAAGAATATGGCAAAAATAGCCTCCAACCGAGAAGTAGATATGAAGTCAATTCACTTTTTTAATACATATGAAGATTTAATCACCTTAGACCTGTAAATCACTAAACTTAGGGACCAAATAAGCAAAAGTCAACTAATTGGAAAAAAGACTGATTTGAAAATTTTTCATATTAAATTTTTTAATAATATGAATTAAACTATATTAGCATCATAAAAGAAATACATTTCAGAGAGGAGGCCTTCCAAAAACCGATTTCATCCCGGAAAGCATCACCTAGAACAGAATCTGTTGCATTTTATAAATAAAGTGTAAAGAATTGTGACTTGATACATAAGTGAGTTGATTAAGAAATACAAGAAACGGAGTTATCATAGAGACCGGCTTCATGAGATCATCTTTGAAGCAGATACACGTCTTGGCAAGCAATTCGATATTCTATTATTGGTTTTGATTCTTGCATCTGTGGTTGCCGTGATGCTCGAAACTATTCCTTCTGCACAAGCAAATTTTGGTGATCTCCTTTATACACTTGAGTGGATATTTACTATTTTTTTTACGGTCGAATATGCCCTAAGGATATATGTCGTCAGGAAACCATCCAAGTATATATTCAGCTTTTTTGGTATTGTAGATTTATTATCCATCATCCCTACTTATATCAGCATTTTTGTTGCAGGGACACAATCGCTTCTTATCATAAGAGCGTTAAGGCTTTTACGGGTGTTTAGGATCTTTAAGTTGGTCAATTTTACCCACCAGGGGCATGTCATACTTATTGCGCTTAGAAATAGCCGTCCAAAGATTGGAATCTTCCTGTTTTTTGTATTCATAATGGTCTGCATCTTTGGATCAGTGATGTATTTAATAGAAGGTGAATCCAATACAGGCTTCGATAGCATTCCCAGATCCATATATTGGGCCATTGTAACTCTTACTACAGTGGGTTATGGAGACATAGCACCTGCTACACCAATCGGACAATTCATTGCCGCCATGGTCATGATTGTAGGTTATGCCACAATAGCTGTTCCCACTGGAATTGTAACCGGAGAAATAATGAAAAGCAATAATGATGATTCTAACATAACAACACAAACTTGTCAATTCTGCAGCAAAGAAGGCCATGATTATGATGCAATTTTTTGTAAATATTGCGGAGAGGCTTTACATCCTAACCGGGATGGATTTTGTGAGGAGTGAAAAGATTGGTGAGATTGGAAATAGTAATTTAACCAAATTACAATTAAGAACTTCATATAATGCCTTCTTATACAAGATTTGAAGAACTGGATTGTTATAAAAAATGTCGAGAGGTGAGGGTCTGGGTTGATGCATTAATCAAATCAAATAGTAAAATTGATAGAGATTTAATTCAAAATATAAGAAGAGCCGCAAGATCATCCACACGAAATATTGCTGAAGGGTTTGGTAGGCATCATCACAAGGAAAACATTCAATTCTGCAGAATAGCAAGAGGATCTTTACACGAAATATTTGAAGACTTGAACATCATGAAAGACGAAAATATGTCGGACGAAGAAACATTAAAACAAGGAAGAATATTAATTGCAAAGGCTCTAAAATCACTTAACGAATATATTAAATATCTAAATACATTAACCACAAAGTGAAAATACTTAGCAATCAGGTCAATTATCAATCAGGTCAATTATCAATTTCATAGTACATCAATTAAGAATTTTAGTTGATCAATTTCATATTGAGGTTTTAAATTAGAATTATTTTCAATTCCATCATGATTGTACCAGCAAGTGTCAATTCCATAATCTATGCCTCCCTTGATATCAGATGAAATATTATCCCCCACTATAAGCACCCGATCTTTATCTGGATAATTCATCCTTTTAAATACTACTTCAAAATATTCATTTTGAGGCTTGGCATGGCCTATTTCTTCAGAGATCACTATGACTTTGAATAAGTCAGAAATACCACTTCGCTCCAATCTGGCACGCTGGACATTTTTTAATCCATTGGTGACCACTCCTAAATGGTATTTACCACTTAAATAATGGATGACATCTTGTGCTCCATTCACAAATCTGAAATGATCCACCAGATGACTTAAATAACACTCGTTGGCTTTATGGGGGTCTTCGTCACGATTTACATAATCGAAAAAGTTTTTAAACCTCTTCCATTTTACCTCATCAGAAGTAAGTTGTCCATGTTCCAGCTGTTGCCATATTTCTTTATTCAGCTTTTTATAAACCTGGTAATATCCATTATCTGTGGATATCTTATAATCTTCAAGAAAAGAATGGAATGCGAGATGGCTCGAAGTATTAAAATCAAAAATAGTGTTATCCAGATCCAAAAGGATCCAATCATAAAGTCGGTTCATTTATTCAGGCAATCTTAAGTTATGAATCAATCGACGAACACTGAATTTACCAGCTCCATTTGCCATAAGGATCAACAATCCTCCACATACCGCTACATTTCTCATGAAATAAAGTGATGACAATCGTTGATACTCAGGAGGGTCATTCCAGAATGAATAAACTATGACAGTAAATGGCAACCAATATAAAAGCAAAAGAAATGCTCCAATATTAGCATAATAACCTATTAATACCATTGTCGCTCCAATGATTAAAACAGCAATTGCACCAACCAATAAAAACTCTTGCATCCAGGTATCCCCATATGCACTCATTGTATCCTTGGTATTCTGAAAGAAGAATAAAGTATCCAGGGCCTCATAAATAAAAATGATAGAAATGCATATTCTTCCAATCAAATCATAAATATCCTTCATGGTTGCTAATGTAACAGATTTTATGAATTTAAAATCATCAGTTTAAATATCTCGCCACTGCCCTGGCTACATTCTGTCCATCCATAGCAGCTGAGAGTATGCCTCCTGCATACCCTGCGCCTTCACCACAAGGGAACAACCCTTTGCAATCCTCGTGCATAAGCGTTTCCTTATTTCTTGGAATCCGTATGGGAGAGGATGTTCTGCTTTCAACACCAACAACTTGAGCCTCTTCTGTATAATAACCCTTCATGGTCTTATCAAAGGTTAAAATTGCCGCTCTTAATCGACTATAAACAAAATCAGGGAGCAACTCATGGACTGGTGCTGGATACACACCTGGTATGTAGGAACATTCATTCACCATCCCACTTTCCTTTTTATTTACAAAATCGGTCACCCGCTGTGCTGGTGCTTTCTGACTTCCATCCCCATAATTAAAAAATCTCTGCTCGACTTCCTGTTGAAAATCCAAATGCCCGAATAGTCCTTCATACCCTTTCATCTCCATTTCATCTGTATCGATTGCAGTAACGAATCCACTATTGGCGTATGGAGAATCTCTTCTTGATAAGCTCATACCATTGACCACTAATTCTCCTGGAGCAGTAGCAGCTGGCACAATCAATCCACCCGGACACATACAAAAGGAAAACACTCCTTTTCCGTCAACCTGACAAGCTAACCTGTAACTTGAAGCCGGAAGATTAGGGTGCCTGGTCTTCATTCCATATTGAATCTCATCAATCAGAGGTTGAGGATGCTCTATCCTAACACCCAATGCAAATGGCTTCTTTTCTTGCTTTATACCCTTGCGGGACAACAATCGATAAATGTCCCTTGCTGAATGTCCAGTAGCGAGAATGACTGCTTCTCCCTTAATTTCTTTCCCCCTTTTAGTTGAAACTCCAATAATTTTTTCATCTTGAATCAGCAAATCTGTTATATATGTTTCAAAATGAACCTCCCCTCCGTGGTTAATAATGGATTCTCTGATCGCTGCAACTATTCCCGGGAGTTTATTACTACCTATATGTGGATGGGCATCAACCAGGATATCAGATTTAGCACCGTGCTCTACAAGGATTTTAAGCACTTCAGATATCTTACCTCTCTTGTAGGATCGAGTGTATAATTTTCCATCTGAATAAGTACCTGCTCCTCCTTCTCCAAAGCAATAATTAGAATGAGGGTTCACTTCTCCTAGCTGTTGAATTGCTCTTAAGTCCCTCCTTCTTGTTCTGACATCTTTCCCTCGATCAATTACTACCGGGCACAGTCCCAGTTCGATCACCTTTAAAGCTGCAAAGTAACCCGCAGGACCAGCACCTACGATTAATATGCGAGGTCTGTTTTTAACTTCCTCGGGAAGTTGATCCATATAGGTATCCTCCTTAGGGATTTCTTCATCAATATATACGTCCACCCTCAATACAAAAAAGACTTTCTTCCTTGCATCAATTGACTTCTTCACCAACACATATTGAATATCATCGCTCGGTTTCCGCTTCAACTTTATTAATATCTGTGATCTAATCCATTCTGCATCATCAATTCTTGATGGCGGAACCTTTATCACCACTTCCTTCTTCATAGC
>JABDLO010000223.1 GCA_013002995.1 Saprospiraceae bacterium
GGTAAGTATATTCTTCATCTGTCTTAGAAGAAGAAGTCCACATCTTTTCAAAGATATTGATAGGTGTACTTCCGGGTATTGCATTTAAATCACCGGCGAGGATGGTTGGATAACCATTAGATGAAAATACTTCATTGATCTTTTTTGCCTGAGCGACCCTGTCCGTTTCATCTCTGGTATGGTCCAGGTGTGTTCCTATAAACGAAATGGTGTCACCAGATGGCAATATGGTTGTAATTTCAAGAGCAGCTCTCGGTTCGTTACCTTCAGTGTGTGGTAATAAAACATTTCGCGAATTCAGGAAAGAATATCTGGATAATACCCCTTCTCCATATTCTCCACCATCATACTTCATAGCTCTTCCAAAGAGTGGCGTCAATTTCGTCCGCCATCCTAATTCTGTTACAAGGTCATATCCTTTGGCCCTATGAGTCTTAAAGTCAACCTCCTGCAAAGCAACCAGGTCCGGATCTGAATCCACGATAACCTTTGCAATAGCATCTAAATCAAAATCGCCTTTTGTTGTAGCTCCATGTAAGATGTTAAATGAAAGCACTCTGACCAATTTATTACTATCCACTGAAACCTGTGATATCATATTGGATCCTGTGAAGAATAATATCAAAATAAGAATTTGCCTCACTTTCATTTTTTTATTTTAATAAATCATTTTTCCTCTAAAAGGAGGTCCTGAAATCCACCAAACCAATGATGGATCAATCAAATAAATGGGTATAATATCGATTAATTCATTTTGATTCAGGGATTCAATTTCTTATGATAATAATAACTTTTTTATTCCATATTTCAACATCTTTGATTCGGGTAATGAGAGCTGTTAAAAATCTTTACACCCTCAGGAATATACTCTTTTCAACTAATACACGTAGATAACGTCATCATGAAAACCCTGAAAAAAAAGTCCCTTATGAAAGATAAGAGCTAAATAAATAAGTTGAAATCTACATCAAGGTGAATTTGACATTATTTAGGAAACTTTCGGAGGATTTGTAAATATTGAAACATATATGCTTATATACTAAGGAGATCGGCCAATCAATATCTTCAATTCTTTAAAATCTATTTCAATATGTCTTGTGGTTCTTACTTACGATACTCATGTTTTACCCAATCCACCTCCATCACCCATTCACCTTCCATAGGAGCGTCTGTAATCTTTGCAAAATTTAGAATGGCAAACATTGGCTCGGGATAATTATCACCCTCACCTACATTCCTATATACTTCCTTATCATCAACTCTATATACCAGATCGCTGCCCTCCCACTCTACTGAATATTCATGAAATTCATTCAATGTAGTTGGAAAATCTTTTCTTAAACTCCACCAATCTCCTTTGTCACATTCTCCCTCGCTCTTTATTGCACCAGTTGTAAAGTGATCAGCATTAGCATCACCATGATGCTCAAATATATCAATCTCACCAGAGCCTGTCAATGGCCAGCAGATGTTTTCATCTTCTTCCTGGACCGGAGGCTCATTGTTCCTTGCACCTAATATCCACCAGGCTGGAAACATACTTGGTTCGCTTTCACTCCCTAATCTTAATCTGGCAGTCCATTTCCCTTTAACAAATTCCTTTTTGTTCTTGGAGGCAATTCGCCCGGCAACATATTGGGTATTTGGATGTTGTTTGCCATGTTTATCAAGATTATCACATTCGATTTCTTTACCGATATTAACTACCTTCAATTTGATTGTACTATTACTTACTTCCCTGGTACCATATTCATTATCCGGAACATAACATTGCTTTTCATTATTGACCCAAATTCTTTGGTCTTGCCAGTTATCAGGATTAAAAGTATCAAAGTCATCCATAAAGTCTATTTCCCAGACAGACTCTGATTTTTCTGTTTCTTTTGATTCTTCCATTTTCTTATTTCCTTCTTTACAACTAATTGAGATTAAAAAAATCGCAATGACAATAATGCTTATTAAATGTTTCATTTCTACTTGAGTATAATGGTATTATTTAAAGTTATTTGGATTAAATATCTAATATATTACAATCTTGACAAGTGCTATGACCTTGATATATAATTTCATAATAAAACAGCTTTTAAATTTATCCTATGCTTGAATGTCGACTTCAGGATATGGCATTTAGAATTATCAAAATGGTTAAAGTTTTTAGAGGCTATCAACTAATCTGCATATGATGAATACTAATCCTTGGCTACTACCTCTCTATGCCCAATCATTCTCACCTCCACTTTTAGGTATGCCTCGTCATCAGTATTTTTAAAATCACAATTCACTGATATGGTATGTTCTCCGGAATCCAGTTCGAAATCTGATGGGTTTATGGCTAGCTCACGTATAACTTCCCAGTTTTTAGTGTAGATAGTTGCCTGCTCCCCACCCTCGTATTTTAAGATCTCGCCTTTCTGTAAGACAATGGGGAGTTTGATTTTTTTATAATTGTCTATTTCAATGCTTGGGTTGTCAACTTCTACATCAATTGCTGTAATCGCAAACTTCATCGATTGTAGCTCACCATCATTTATAAATGACAAAGTTGTATGTAACGGTTCTCCTGGTTGTTTTTTCTTGTTTTCATGCCTAAAAATCTCGTTGTTTATATGTTGCAACTCCCATTTATTATCATCTATTTTGACCAATGAAAATTCTCGTTCATTATCTCTTAGGATTTCCTTTTGAGATTCTGAAAAGGTATCTCCAATTCTCAATTTCTCCCATTGTCCGATCAATTCCAATATCTGATTGGAATGACCATTTTCTTCAATGACGTTTTCTCCAACTACAAATGCATAGCCTGCATCATATCCTGCGGATCGGGCCAGCAACCACTCAGCATCTTCTATACTGGTCTCTGCCGTCATTTTAAACCAACCCAGCATACCTGGCATATAATTCCGTTGGAAATACGCTTGGTTTTTAAATCGATATTCTGTCTGACTCTCCCTAAATCCACCGTACCATGGTTCCCCCCAATTCATCCTTGAATAGATATGCCAGAAAAAGTGAGTCGTTCGACTTGCGTCAATAATTATATGCTCTTTCAATTCATCGGTCAGGTTATTATACCACGTATATGGCATTAGTGATTCACCATAAGTTCCCAGGCCGGTTGATCGATTCCCTTCCAATCCATCGAAAGATATTTGGCGCAACCCTGTTTCATTCCATAGATCAGCAATGGTTTCTGACATTTCAATTGTAAGGTCTGCATTGGTAAGAAAGACTTTATATCCGTGATCCTGTAATTTTGATATTTCTGTCCCTGACTTATGGTCGGAGCGAATCGTATTGAACGCTCCCCTTTGACAATCTAAAAGCATCCAGGGCGTAGATTCTGATACTTTCCCATATTGAACCAATTCATCTCCTATCCTCACTGTTTTCAAATTATTATTGGCCATTTGGTTAAAGAAGTCTGGAGAATCAATTGGAATCTCTGTCTCTGATGCATTTATATCAGTTGTTATCTTCGAGCTACCGATAATTGCGAGTCGATCATCAGGAACAGGAGTAACATAAGGATCGTTGGTAGTAATAAAATTTGAAAGGACATGACTTCCCATTTTGATACCTTGTGCAGCAGCTAAGTCTACGCACTTTTTAAATCCCGCACGCCCATTAGGAAATGCACCTTTGTACAGATCAAATTGTCCCCAATTTTCAAAAGTCTTTCCATAATGATACAAATAGTTTAATCCTGCCTTTTGAGTAATTTCAATGGCTTCATCAATGGTTTCCTCAGTAAAGTTGGTGATGATATAAGCGGCTGCAGCTTTTCTGGATCTTTTCACCCATTCTCCATCGATCATGGGGTGTGGGAGTCCTTCTGCCAACTCAATGGATTCAATATGATCCAGCACTTCTTCTACCGGGCATCCGAAGAGGGCAATCTTAGACCCAATTACCCCTCCATCCTGGTAGGGAGGTGCCACCATCATTTTATGATTGAACTCCTCAATGATCCTTTCCTTGGTTCTGTTGCGACTATAGGATTGCAAGCTGCTTCCCGAAAGTGTAGGTTTGGCAGCTTCAACACGATACAATACACTACCATCAGCGTCAGGATGCATATTGTCAATATCCTCTTGACTAAAAATGTCAAAGGCTGGCATTCGGTCACTCTCATTCCATGGATACCCCCCAAGCGTTTTTATGTTCAACGCCTGAATTCCGATTGCATACTCTTCACTTCTCACTACACCCACCGTCTCACCGATAACATTACCAATAGTTGTATGATATGGTCCCCATAATACCAAATCGACAGTATCTTTCTTATTGAGTGAAATCAATTCAAAAGTCAAATAAGAAGGTGCTTCCTCAACTTTCACCTCAGCTTTTATATCATATTCATAGTATAAGGTCAATACATCTTCCTGGACACATGCAGACTGAGGAGGATAGAATTGATGATTAATACGAAGGGATAATAGAGAGGTCAAGGTGTCAGTCGCCAAATGATTTTTTCTTGTTGTTTTATCTGTCAGATTGTCAATATTCCCTTTGTTATTAATGGCAATAACTAAATGACTGGTTGAAACTTCTACTATAATATTTACACTTTCAGAATTGCAGGAAAAAAACACAAGACTGAAACTGATAAGTAATAGTTTACAGTACATATTATAATTACTAAAAACCTGCAAATACATCCTTATATATTCTAATATTGAAATAGTATTGGAAATCAAGATAATGGAAACAAATCAGATTATCATTTTCCAATATCTTCAATCCATTAATCATTTATAGAAACTATTTCAACCTCATTTTCAACCAACTCTTCTTTAATCTCAGCATAGGTTTTTTTATAGTTGTAAAAAGGTATCCTTGGATATAGATGATGAATCAGGTGATAGTTCTGGCCGAGAAATAAAAAAGATAATCCTGGAATGTCATGAATACGAGTATTCTTGTATCTGGCCTTCTCTTTATGGGGGTGGTGAGGTAACCAATCAAAGGTAAGTGCAAGAAAAGCTTGTGCTATAACAGCAGGTATTACCCAAACCATTAGAACCAATGACCAGCCCAGAATGGATCCGGCAACGATTAGTAAACCTATTAGGATAAATAATCCTATAAAACCAATCTGCAGTTCTTTTTTTACTTTCCTTGTTATTTTCTTCTTGTGGAATAAAAGTTGAGCTCCTCTGACCATATAAACAGGAAAAATGGTTGTAGAATGGAATATAAGTGCAATAAATCCTTTAGAAGCCAACCAGTGGTCAGGGTCCTTTATAGGATCATTGGTGTGAGCATGATGTCTGAAATGAAGTACTTTAAAAATATAAAACGGAGCAAAAAGAGTAATGCCTGATAACCAGCCAATAATTTCATCAATCCATCTTAGAGAATGTTTGTTCCCTGATATATTGAGATGTCCTGCCTCATGCATCGAGGTGAATAAGACATAAGCAGCAATTGTATTAATTAATATGGTCCAAAATGTACTTAAGGTTCCCTCAATGGTTGCTACAATGGTTACTGTATAGATTACCATTGCAACAACCGTGAGGATAATGGTCGGGTATGCCACATTGGATACACTCAGATTTTGGACTTCCTTCATTTTTTACATTTAAACTGATCTATTGGGGCAACGTAGCTGCTTCAAAGTTATGTTGTGGTTATAAATGTTTTTAGACGCAGGCGTTCAAAAACTGGATCTCAATATTCACTAAAACCATAAATTTGAATCAATGATTCTCTCTATAAAAATTAGGGACTTTCAAATTCAGAATGAAAGCTCTTCCAAGCTATAAAATCCTTATGAAAAAATTAAAATGCAATCTCATCCACAAATCAACTTTCAGCTATGTTAATCATCTGATTAAGCAATGTAACTATCTCTTCCAAATAGTTATTGAGCCATTCATAATTGAAAGATTCCTCAGTAATTCTTAAAAAGAAGTTATCGATAATTAGATTTAGAAATGAGGTTGCAAATAATTTTCGGTCATTTAAGTCAAGGAAGTCCACCCATTTATCAATGAGTGCCAGTTCAATAATATTATAAGCTTTCTCAATACTTAATTTATAAGAAGGATTATCTCTGTTGATTCTCAATTGGCGATGGAAGAAAAAGTCAGTCTTGTATTGAATAAACAAATTTATCAGATCAGGTCTCATCAACTCACATTCAACAATACCCGTGGAAAATTTGTGTGATTGAATAAAGTGATGATTGCATAACTCCGACTTAAAAGTCTCTAAATCTCCAAAATAATGATAAAACGACGATTTGTTCTTGTTAATTTTCCTTCCAATGGATTCAATATTTATCCCATCAAATCCTTTATGGGCGACCATCCTGTACCCTTCTTCTATCCATGGTAAGGCTCTTTTACTTGTCATTAGATCATTTATTAGTGATTTCTTTATTTAAAGATTCACTTGATGATTTGGGGTTTATCTTTGACATTGCAAATTCTGCAATAGCAGTAATTGATAATGAAGGATTTACACCTGGATTTGCAGATATCATAGATCCATCAATCACGTACATATTATCATATCCAAAGACCTTGTTGTCTTTATCAATTACACCTTGAGTCTTATCTTTTCCCATCACAGCACCTCCAAGTATGTGAGCAGTTGAGGGAATTCCCATAAGTGTCTCTCCTACAAATGACATGGCTTTTCCTTCAACTTCTTCCGCATACATTGAAGTCAGTTTTACTGATTCTGGAATAACTGATGAAGGTTTTTTTCCCATACTGACAATTGATGACATTCCACCAAAAACATTCCTTCTAAAACTTAACGTACTATCAAGCGTCTGCATAAAAAGAAGTACAGCTGTTTTTCTTGCCCATCCATTTATGAAATATATCTTAAAATACTCAAGTGGTGCAGTCATGAACTTCCATATGATCTTCACCATCCTGGACAGGGGATTACCTGCAAGTACATATGGAAGGTGTGATAATTTCCAGGCGTTGGACCCTTCTGAGTACCTGACAATTTCCAGATGGCTGTTTTCATCTGTATGAAGAATGCTGCCTATTGCCACTCCTTTGGACATGTTCAGGTCTTTCTTTAAAGTGGTGACACTAACGAGCGTTTCATTATTGGTTCTAATGTCATATCCCAGGCGATTTGAAATTCCAGGTAATGATTTCTTTTTAAGCTTGAGCAACAATTTAATTGTCCCCAAAACACCTCCGGATAACACCACTCCCTTGGTTTTGATTTTTTGTTTTTTCTTGAAAATTTTTGTGCTTGATTCTATATGAACTTCATAACCGGCCGATCCTATTCCCTCCTCAACAGGTCTGATATCGTGTACCTCATTTTCTGCAAGAATCGTAGCCCCTTTTTTCTGTGCCAGGTATAGGTAATTCTTATCCAGTGTATTCTTGGAATTATTAGGACAGCCTGTCATGCATGCTCCACAGAAATTGCATCCTTTCCTTTCCGGGCCTTCCCCATCAAAATATGGATCTGGACTTGTAACATTGGGCTTACCGAAGTAAACTGATACATATGGGGTGTCAAATTGATTTTCAATATTCATTTTCTGAGCTACCTGTTTCAACGCTTTATCTCCATCAAACAACACCGGATTCTTTTCAGCACCCAACATCTTATGAGCAAGATTATAGTATGGCTGGAGTACAGTTTCCCAATCATCGAGGTCACTCCAGGATCCCGATTTAAAGAAATTGGACTTTGGTATAGGCAACGTATTGGCATAAACTAAAGAACCACCACCTACTCCCACCCCGGAAAGAATGGTCACATGCCTGAATATCGTCATCTTCATAATTCCATAAAACCGGAGCATGGGTAACCACAACCATTTCTTAAAATTCCAATTGGTTTTAGGAAAATCTTCAGAGCGATACCATTTTCCTTTTTCTACTACAAGAACTTTATATCCTTTCTCTGACAACCTCAATGCACTCACCGAACCACCGAAACCACTTCCTACAATGATAAAGTCATATTGTAAATCATTTTTCATTTACTTGAAAAGTATTTTTTCATTGGTTTAAAGTAATGCTCTTCCCACCCTTGTCTGTAATGTCCCCCACTTTCTGAAAGGTTGGAATGGATCAAAGTTAATTCTGTTATTCCATTTATATCCTTGAGTACTATTTCAATTCTTGAATCTGGCTCTTCTGGTTCAAATTGTGAAGTTCTCCACGATTGAATAATTCTATTATGAGGCACTAATAAGATGTTTTTACCTTCTATATACCCATCCCAGGCACTGAAAGCTTCTCCAATATTACCAGATATGATGGCTTCACCACCAGTCATGTTACTATGACTTTCACTACTGAGCCAGGCATCGTATACCTCTTGTGGGCTCGCATTAATTAATGTCTTTATTGTGAATTCCATTTCTTTCTTTTAATGGCAATTACCAGTTGAAATCTCATGAAGCATGTATTCATCTTGACAGTTTCACATAATATGGGTTAAAATATGGTATTTACACCAATTTTAGAAACCTACAAGAGTTAAAGATCAGCCGTTATCTATCATGAATACACAACACAATGAAAATCAACATTTATGGATAAGTCAATCAATTTTGTTACGGTTTTTAAAATGAACAAAAGATTTTTCTTCTTTCTTGTAATAATGATGGGGTTCTACATCTCTTGCTCTACCAATGAAATCATAGAAGATCCGGACGATGCAATGGAAATTGAACCTGTGGAGGCAGATTACAGTCTCTTATTTGTCGGGAACAGCTTGACTTACACCAATAACCTCCCTCTTCTTGTAAAACAAGCTGCAGAAGATAGAGGGTACAATAT
>JABDLO010000310.1 GCA_013002995.1 Saprospiraceae bacterium
CTTATCACCTATCCCTTCTACTTCTTTCAGATCTTTTATGGTTATTGGTAATTCTTCCAATAGTGATTCCAATGTGCGATCTGTCAGGATGACATAAGCAGGAACATTTCTTTGATTGGCGATATCAGTTCTCCATGATTTCAGTTGAGTTAACAGATCTTTCTTAAATAACTCCGTGGCACTGACGGTTTTTACTTTTTTGCGTTTTGCCGTGGTGGTCGTTTCTACAACTTTACTTAATTTTATTTTGGTCTTACCTTTAACTGCATCCATAGATAACGGAGTGAGCTTTAATCTGAATCCATCAACATAATCAATCCTCAACAACCCCTTATCAAGCATCTGTGTAATATAATTTCGCCAATATCTAAAGGATAGGTCTTTCCCTACACCAAATGTTTTCATCTCATGCAATCCTTGTGAGGTAATTTCTTTTCGATATGACCCTCTTAATACATCAATAAGAAGATTTAAGGTTAATTTTTCTCCGGACCTTATGATTGCCGATATGGCTTTCTGAACAATAATGGACCCATCAAATTTTACAGGAGGAGTCAAACAATTGTCGCAATGGCCACAAGGCTTCGTCACGTATTCTCCGAAGTAACCCAACAATAAATTGGTTCTGCAATCTGTGCTGGATGAAAACTCCAACATCCTGTCGAGCTTAGCATATTGAACGGTTTTAAACTCTTCTTTTGCCTGGCTATCATCAACAAATGATTTAAGTTTAATGAAATCAGCCCATGAATAAAATAATAAAGCCTCTGCTTCTGAACCGTCTCTTCCCGATCTTCCAATTTCCTGGTAATATCCTTCCAGATTCTTTGGCATATTGTAATGAATGACCCACCTGATATTAGACTTATCAATTCCCATCCCAAAGGCTATGGTTGCACATACAATCTGTACTTCATCATTCTGAAATTGATGCTGCACTTTATTTCGTGAAAATGCATCCATGCCAGCATGATAGTACGCTGTCTTATATCCTTTTAAAGATAGATCAGTACTGAGCTTTTCACACGACTTCCTGCTCAGACAATATATGATTCCAGATTGATTGGGGTGTGAGGCCAGAAAATTTAGAATCTGGCCTTTACGGTCATATCCGGGTTTCACATTGATCACAATGTTTTCTCGCTCAAAACTAGAGAGAAATTTCCGAGGCTTTTTCAATTGTAATTGCTTAATGATATCAGATTGAGTTGCGGCATCAGCAGTAGCTGTCAACGCAATAATTGGAATTCCAGGATAAGCATCACGTAAAAAATACAAAGCAGCATAATCAGGTCTGAAATCATTACCCCAGACTGATACACAATGTGCCTCATCAATTGCAATGAGATTTAGCTTAATTCTTTTCAATAATCTCAAAAAGGATTGATTTTTCATCCTTTCCGGGGATACATAAAGCATCTTCAATTCTCCAGATTCAAGTTGTTGAGCAATCTGATGATTTTCTTCACCGGATAAATTGCTGTGTATAGCAGCAGCATTTATTCCAAGCTGCTTTAATGCAACTACCTGATCATTCATCAAAGCAATCAATGGAGAAACCACAACTGTAACACCTTCCAGCAATAATGCAGGCAATTGATAACACATAGATTTTCCGCCACCTGTAGGCATGATCACAAGAGCGTCCCTTCCATCCATAACATGCTGAATGATCTCTTCTTGTTGATCACGAAAATGAGAATAACCAAATACGCGCTTTAATACTTCCTGAGGTGATTGTTGAATCAGAACTTGTGAATTTGTCATGCAAATGTAATTATTGGATGTATAAATATTGCGTTTACTCTGAAAAAGAGGCTACTTAAATTGCAGCCTCTTTTCTTGTTACTTTGACAAATTCTGAAACGACGATTTCTGTCACATACCTTTTAACACCTGTTTTATCCTGATAAGACCTGTGCGTCAATTTCCCTTTAACAGTGACTTCATTTCCTTTTCTGAGGATTTGAGACATGCTTTGAGCCAGCTTACCCCATGCAATAATATTATGCCACTGAGTATCTTCAATTTTCTCACCCTTGTTGTTAATGTAATAATCATTGGTGGCAAGTGTTCCTTTCACTATTGAATTTCCATTTTCAAAAGTTAATAATTCAAGGTCTTTACCCAGGTGTCCCATTAATTGTACTGTGTTTCTAATTGAATTCATTTCTAATATTTTTTTTTGCCGTCAGGCTGATTAATAAATGTAGATCAAGTGATCCATTGATGACAGCACAAGTATCGATATGAAATAATCAAAGAAGTGTTTAATATACGTTTACATACGTTTGTATCCATTTGTTTTACGTTTGAAAACGTCTAATAATGGCTCATTTCAAGGATGATGAAGGCTAACAATTATTTTGTAATTCAACAAAAAGGGATAAAGAGCGTTGTAATATCTGTTACAACAATTAATGTTATTACAATATTTATGGAAAACATACTTTATACCCGTGCCTTTAATAAAATGCTGAAGACTTCATCCATCATGGAGCAAAAGGTAAGAAGGATTCTTAAGCCTTATGGTATGACACATGTTCAATACCATATACTTAAGTTTCTCAGTTATTCACATCCTTCGCCAAGATCTCCAAAGGATATAAAAGAAGATCTTGTAATATCGAGTCCTGATGTAACCCGCATTCTTGATAGACTCGTTGAAAAGAAATGGGTATTAAGAAAAACGTGCGAATCCAACAGAAGAAAAGTTGATGTTTCAATAAGTGATGAAGGAAGAAATAAATTTGAAAATGCTCACTCAGAATTACAAGATGGCATCTATTCATTTTTATCGACAAGACTTTCAGAGCAGGACATACATCAATTAATGACATTGATATCAAAGATAGATGAGGTCCCATCTAATTTAAATTCAACTTTTAACTCTCTATTACGTTAAAGACACTATGATGATAACACCACTTACTAGGCATACAATGGTTTTTGCTGATGACATCCAAATGGGTGACATCAATTTGAAGCAACCACTTCCAACCCGTAAACTGACACACGCAGATCCATTTTTATTATTACACCATGTAGGTCCTTTAGACCAACAACCTGGAGAAAGTAGCGTATTAGATATCGGAGGCCATCCACATCGTGGATTTGAGCCGGTAACGTTTATTTTCAAAGGGAAGGTACATCACAGAGATTCAAGAGGTAATGACAGTATCATCAATGCTGGCGGAGTCCAGTGGATGACTGCGGGCATGGGCATTGTACACAGTGAATCTGCTCCCAAAGAGTGGGTAGAAGAAGGAGGACAACTGGAGTTGATTCAACTCTGGGTTAACCTTCCATCTCACCTTAAAATGTCCCAGCCGAGATATCAGGGATTCCAAGAGGAAGATATCCCAACTATTGAAATAAATAATGGAAAGTCTACAATAAACGTCATCGCCGGTACACTGATGGGAAGAAAAGGACCTGTTGACTCAGTTACAGGAATACATGCAAGCACCATCACCATCAAGGCAGAAAGTGAACTGGTTCTAGACCTCATTCCAGAACACAATACCGTCGTTTATCAAATAGAAGGAAAAGCTTTGATCAATGATCAGGAATCTGCAGCTTACAATCTTTCACATTTTCCAGATCATTATGAGAATATTAGCATAAAGGCCGAAGAGTATTCACGATTTTTGGTTGTATCCGGAGAGCCGATCAATGAACCTGTTACTCAGCATGGTCCTTTTGTAATGAACAACCAGACTGAAATTCTCGAAGCTATGAGGGACTATCAAATGGGTAAAATGGGTATTCTTATTTAATAAGATCCCATTTTTCAACTTGTCTTTGTTATCTTTTGGGTTGTGAAACTCAAAAGCATACGTCAATCAGCAGAACAGTATCTCAATGATCGTTTTTCTATAGGTAATGATTTCATGCCATTTAATCAGAAAAATGACATCTTCAATAGGTCGATATGGGATGATGACATCGATCCTAAGAAATTTTACAAGAGTTATGATATTGCTAATTACGCACCTAAAAAATCTAAAGGCTTCGACCATTGGGATTACGCGTATAGAAATGCAAGTTGGCACTTAACAGATGCTGTCGGAGAACGTTCAATGAGC
Source organism: Saprospiraceae bacterium (assembly GCA_013002995.1). Classification (GTDB taxonomy): domain Bacteria; phylum Bacteroidota; class Bacteroidia; order Chitinophagales; family Saprospiraceae; genus JABDLO01. The sequence continues at coordinate 4,089 of JABDLO010000310.1, forward strand.
GAGGATGGTAAGTCAGAAGGTTTCACTCATTTTTATTCTTTAAATTCTCCTGGTCCTCCTCAACAGCTATCTATTACGGATTCCGCACAAGCAACTAAGAGGGTTAAAAAAGCATCACTATCATTTGGAGCTGGAGCTGTAGGGATCTGTCAGGTAGATCGCAGGTGGATCTATACCCACAACTATAATCGCAAAGACAATGCAGAACAAAAGCTGGATCTTCCTAAATCATTAACCCATGCTATTGTTCTTATCATCCCTATGGATCATCATCTCAGCAAGACTTTTCCCTCGGCTTTGGGTGGGGCAGCAACAGGAATCGGGTATGGAATCGGGCTCAATGCTGCTGTCACTCTCGCACAATTTATTACCAACCTGGGATATGAAGCGATAGCTTCATTGAATGATACGGCTTTAAGCATTCCCATGGCCATTGCCGCAGGTCTTGGTGAGTATGGAAGACATGGTTTGTTGATTACTCCTAAGTTTGGACCTAATGTCCGCATTGCAAAGGTATTCACAGATATGCCTCTAAATGTGGATCACCCTGTTGAGTTTGGGGTAAAGGAATTCTGTAATATCTGTAGAAAATGTGCTGATTCCTGCCCGGTTAAAGCCATTACTCAGGGTGAACCTCAAGATGAACCACCCAATATCTCCAGTTTGAAAGGTATTAAAAAATGGACCATTAATGCTGAGAAGTGTTTCAAATTCTGGGTAGGAATGAATACTGATTGTGCCATCTGTATTAGGGTATGTCCATATAATAAAGATTACTCCAAATGGTGGAATCGAATGGGTATCAGGATTGCTGGAAGTCCTTTAAGGAGATTTATGTTGTGGCTGGATGGATTTCTAAAGTTCAGTGAACGGATTAAGGCTGATCATTGGTGGAAGTAAGAATGAAGTTTTTAATCAACCAGGTGAAATTTCATAATAGATGAATTAATAATCCATTCTCTTATTTTTGCCACAAATTCAGTTTATTGGAAAAGTTAATTGCTCAAAGACTTCACATCCCGGAAAATCAAGTATCCAATGTCATTGACCTTCTTGATCAGGGAGCAACCGTTCCATTTATAGCAAGATACAGAAAGGAGAAAACAGGAAGCCTGGATGAAACCATCATAACCTCCATCCAGGAGGAAGTAGCCTTACTTAAGAAGCTTCAATTGCGAAAAGCCACTATTAAGAAAAGGTTGGAAGAATTAAATGTTCAGAACCCTGATATTCTTGACAAAATTAATCGATGTTTCGATCCGACTGAATTGGAAGATATTTATCTTCCTTATCGTCCTAAAAGAAGAACCAAGGCACAAGTTGCCAGAGAAAAAGGCCTTGAACCGCTGGCCAAGATGGTAATGTCCCAGAGAGGTGTCAATTGGATTAGTAAGATCTATATACATTGTAAAGGAAAAGTATCTGAAGAAGAAGCAACTGAAGGCATAAAGGACATCATCGCTGAATGGGTAAACGAGCACGGATATGCCCGTAAATCCATAAGGCAACAATACGAGTACCATGCTTTATTAATTTCCAAAGTTATAAAATCCAAAACCTCAGAAGCTTCCAAGTATAAGGATTACTT
>JABDLO010000251.1 GCA_013002995.1 Saprospiraceae bacterium
TCAGGGGACTTGAGTGGAACACATATTTCAGGAGACAAAAATTTTGCAGTCTTTGGTGGAAACAGCTGGACAGAGGTACCTACAGGATGCGCATTCAGGGATAATCTATTGGAACAAATGTTTCCCATAAGCACATGGGGCAAACAATTTGTGACCGTACCTTCAGACAAGGTGCTCTTTGATGTCTTCAGGATCATGGCATCTGAGGATAACACATCTGTCGAAGTTCAATCCTCATCCAATATTCAATCATTTAATTTAAATGCAGGAGAATATGTTGAGTATCAAAATTCTCAACCAAGTTATATCATAGGTAATAAACCTGTTCAGGTTGCACAATTTAACATCGGGGAGACTTGTGGTGGTTATTCTTTGGGAGATCCATCCATGTTATTGCTTAACAGTATAGAACAAAGACGTGATACTGTCACTCTATTTAATTCACGTTTCCAGGATATTTCAGAGAATTATATCAATGTTGTGATTTCGACAGAAGATTTTCCATTTGTCACATTGGATGGAGCACCCATTCCTGCCTCAGCGAGAACCGGAACAGTAGGAGCCAATGGGGAATTTACCTACATTCAACTTCAAGTGAATGAGGGAGCTCATACCATAATATCACAAGCATGTGGTGTTATTGCATCGGCATATGGGTATGGAAGTGTGGAGTCCTATTCTTATGGAGGGGGAGCTAACTTCAATAGCATCAATGTCAATCCGATTCCTGATGGTGGGTGTCTGAATGATACGGTCTTCTTTGATGCGAATCTTCCTGATTCGAGATATCGCTTTTTTTGGGATCTGGGCGATGGCAATACATCAACAGCATCACGATTTAATCATTTCTATCCTTCGCTTGGTACTTATCCGGTAGAATTAATTATTGAAGATCAGTGCCAGGGAACTGTTGACACTTTAAATAAAGACTTATTGATTAGCTTACGAGAAGCGGTAAGTGTTTCAGGCCCTGGGCTTGTGTGCGTAGGTGAAGGATTCTCCCTGGAGGCGACTGATCTTGCTAATGCTTCTTATGAATGGCAAGGTCCGGGACAGTATTATTCTGAGAGTCAATTTCCTGAAATCCGATCTGCAACCCTCACTGATGGAGGCACTTATTCTGCAATAGGAATTATTTCAGGTTGTGCTACCTACCCGGCTGAAGTTGAAGTTGAAGTCGCCCCATTACCAAAGCCCAACCTTGGCTCTGATACCATATTTTGTAATCTTGATTCAGCAACAGTTATTACTCCAGGTGATTTCCCCAATTATCACTGGAATGATAACTCTGACGGATCAGAGTTAAATGTAATTGATGAGGGGACCTATTGGGTGGAAGTATCAGATGAAAATGGGTGTGCAGCATCAGACACAATCATTTTAAGACAGCAATGTCCGACAGAGGTTTTTATCCCCAATGCCTTTTCTCCTAATATGGATGGGTTCAATGATTTCTTCGAAGTATTTGGTCATGATATCATAAGAATGAAAATTCAGGTATTTGATCGTTGGGGCAATCACGTTTTTACTGGAAATAGTCAACAAGAATCATGGGATGGCACACACAATGGTAAAATTGTTCCTGCTGGAGTATATGTCTGGGTTCTGGAGATTGAAGGTTACTATGAAAATGGTGAGATATATACCGACCACCAATCAGGAACACTAACGGTTATTAAGTAAGAGCAATCATTAGACTTTTCTATGTTTCATACAATTCTTCTATTGGTGTCTCCGATAATTGTATGAGGAATTCCGCTATTTCATGTGTTGTCATTTTGAGAAATGATGCCCCTTTCTCTTTATTGGCTTTTTGTGGATTTCCAACTCCCGTATCCTCAGTTACTTTAGTCCATTGACGCTGAGATGTTACCCAACCATCTTTAAGTCCCTTAATTTTAAAAGCCTTTCCTATCCCGGGCCCAGCTTCTTCAATGGGCAATAATAATTGAGGCTGAATTTTCATCATTACACTTGTCTCCAGCTCTCCAGCATGATCTCCAGGCTCATCAAAAAATTCCGAAGCATTTCCTATTTTCCACCAGTCAACACTACAGACAAATAATGAAGGAAAATCAACTGATAACTCTCGAATCATATTTTTGAAATTATTACCTCCATGAGAATTAATGATTACAAGTTTTCTGATCTCGTGCCTTAACAATACATCGGCGATATCCATTAGGATGGCGTATTGTGTACTGGGATTCATATTCATACACAATTTCAAATCCAATTGTCCGGTGTTTACACCAAATGGAATGCAGGGAAGAACTATTGTTTTAGCCCCACTATCCCAGGCCATTCTGGCAGATTCTGATGCAACGTATTCAGATTCGTAATTATCAGTGGCATATGGTAAGTGGTAATTGTGAGCTTCCGTAGCTCCCCAAGGAAGAATAGCAACTTTGTAATTGGTATCTCTTACTACTTTCCATGTTGACTCTGCCAGTATATAAGGTCTTTTATTCACGATTAATTTCTTATACTTTTAATAATCAGTTTACCACTAACTACATCAATAGTTATCCTTCCCCTCTACAACCTTAACGATAGGATTGATTGAGAAATATACACATATTCTTTGTTGGAAAACCAATTTTAAGATTAGGCTGATATCTACAACTTGAATGTTAAGAATAAACCAGCAAGCTGCCCTACTTACTCAGCTCATCTGCCATTTGCTGGTATGCATCTTCCTGGTTGGCCATATTAAAGGTAGTAACAGAATCTCATATCTTCAGTCTTGTAAGTACATGGATGTCAGAATTCATAAGCAAAAGCACCAACAAGCAAAATCATTATTAATTCAACACCATGTTTCACAAAAGATTTGCGTCTAATAATTTGTTTAACTTCTTTCATTGTCAATAGGAACTAGTTCCAACCTATATCATTTAAATATTCCTATATTACATCCACTCCTCACTAAACCTAAATATTATGTATAAGTACTGTTGCTTTCTACTGCTGAGTTGTTTTTTTCTAGTAAGCCAAAATAGTTTTTCAACTGAAACCAAAGATGCTTTTTCAGAAATCAAAAAGATGAGAAACATCCGGGTAAATGGAACCGTTTCAGTCTATGATATTGAATCAGGTTGTTTTGTTTTTAATGATACATGTTCCGGGGTTAACTACCTATTAGAAGGAGATGCCAGTGCTTATGCCGGCAATGGGCAGACCTATTGTGCCGTTCTTAGATTTGTACCTCCTTCCAATTGTGGGGTGAGCGGTGAAGCACGAATCATGAATATCAGACCTGGAAACTGTCCGGGGGGTGGTACTTTCTGTAGGTAAAATTTATACTCTCACGTCAGACACTCTACCTATGCTGTAGTATTGTCATTATATTATTTGATAAATAATCCACCTCTATTGCGATTTTTTGAATAAGCAATTGCAGGGAGTTTTTTCATATTATGTATGGAAACAAGTAATTGAAAATGATCTACTCAATGGGATTGATTTATGATTAAGTAAATAAACTCAATTGATATCCAAATTCCAATTAAAACCACATGTTATGTTTTTTCTTGGGTAGGCGACTAAGTGAGTCTGATTGATAAATATATCAATTTCTAGTAATTAGAACATTTAATAAACCTATTAATAGAAGCATCGACAATCCCAATCACTATTTATTCAACGCCATGCTTCACAAAAGTTGTCCTTCCAATAATGCGGCCATCTTCCTTCACAGTTAGAATATAAAAGCCATCAGAAAATGATTCAGTCGAAATGATATTGGAATGACGGTTCATTTTTTGAGTCAGGAACCTTCTACCCTGTAAGTCAAAGACCTGTATATAGGTGTCATCCTTTATGGACGGAATGTCCTCCAGGAGAATAAAATGATTTGCCGGATTTGGATATACTTTTAAAGTTGAAATAACTTGAGGATCGGAAGTAGAAGTATATAAATCACAGTCACCCACCATGTTATCATCCATCCATTCCAGCCTGGTCACCAGCCAATTTTTAAGGAAGTCAATTTCATCCTGAAAGCTTTCACCAACATAGGCATTGGGCCATACATATTCACCCAACACCTGCCATCTACCGAAATTTCTGTCTATTGCTTCACCCATATGGTCCACTTGCTCATCAATATAAGCCATTAAGCTATCGGTGCGGAATGGCCCAGCACGCAATTCTTCCCACCTGCAATTGGTTAAGTGTTGTAAATTCGGGATGTCAGCGATTTTTCTTGCCCAGAATGGGTGCCAGCTTCCACACAAAGGAAATTCATATGCCCATCCTTCCGGATCTGGAGAACAGGCAAAATCAAAGTTGCCGTAACCAAGGTTGATATCCCATAATGGACCCATGTGTAATTTTCCACCTTTGCTGTCCTTATCCTTATACATATAAAAACTGAGCTTATAGACATCTATATGTTTGCTCACTTCAGATACCAGGAAATAATCTACCCAGGAATTCAGATCGATGAAGTTATCATAAGTAAGATGGTAATCACTGCGATCCATGGCAGTTTCAAATAAGAACATATAGTCCTGGATATAATCCTTTTGTACATCCGTAATTTCATCATCATCGGGTTCAACATATTCATAGAACCTAAAATCAGGAAAGGCAGAATACCATCCTTTACCTGGAATATTATCAGGATTGCGGTCTACCTTGATGATATATCCTCCAGTTAAGTCATCACCAGAATTTTCGTCTTCATTGAGCTTAGAAATATCCACCCGGTTTTTGTCCTGCTTTATTTTTTCTGTCAGTACATAGACTCCTTTGTAATCTTCGTTGATGAATAACTCACAGAGCCTGGTCCTAGGTGCATATCGGCCGGTCAATCGTCCCATATGATAGGTCAATGCATTGCGGAGCAAGGATTTATCTGAGTATGGCCCATGCAATACCCAGTCATTCTCCTGTGGCATTCCTAATAGTCCTACATTGTTGTTAGACCCATCTTCCTTCCTGGTTTCAAATCCATAGTTTTTCTTATCAAACATCTGTGATGAAGTGCCCCGTATTTCAATGCCTATACTTCCATCGTATTCATTATACGGATCAAAAACCGAATTAGGTTGATCTTCCCCATTATAGATAACACCCATGTGTGCTGTAATCCTTGGTTCATCTTCTATTTCCTCATTGTCTGGTGTAGTAATTTTAATGATGGGTAGGGAGGATTGAAAGAAGATGCTTTCCAGCCACTCGGGGGGAGGTCGGTAATGCTCACTATTATCCTTGATCCCCAGGGCAAGAAAAAAGTTACTGCTTAAATCAGAAGATGAGATATCGTGATTATGAACCTGGATGGCTAGAACATTAGTTCCGTTTTTAATAATACTTTGATCCTCTATTAGATATTGCTCCGGATTGATACCCTGGTATAACCCTGCTTCATGATAAGTGTAGGCGACGTCATCGAAGGAAGGTTCAATCCCGGTCTCCCCCAGGTTGTTACGGGCTATTTCTACTCCATTCAGATAGGCTACAAACCCATCATCATAGTCTGCAAGCAGGGAATAGGCAGCAATGGCAGACGTATCAGCAATATCAAATTCTGTACGAATATATACAGACAAAGTATTGGCCAGGATGGTGTTATCATCACCATCTCCATAACCAAATCCTCCAGGTCCTTGCTTCCATTGTTGTATATCAAAACCCTCTTCTTTCCATTCTGGTGGAATACTGCTATTACCCAAGGAATAAAACCACAGGTCTTCATTGAGCACTGACATCTCCCAATGATCCACCTGCTGAGCATGATTAACACCAGGAAAATTAAATAGAATGAGGGCAATAAGAATTACATTTTTGGGATATTTTAATTCCATGCTGGAAGATATGAAATCTTATAAACCATCTGTAATAACACGATGGAATCCAGTGATGAGATGATACTTTTTATACAGAAACCTTGATTTTTCGTATCATGCTTTATGAAATTAATAATTGAGATTCTTGTTTTTTCCGGATTTCTTTTTCTGATCAATTCCTGTAAGCAGACACGAACCGAAATTGAGACTACCTCAACACTAGTTTTAAAAAAGAAATATTCTCAAATTCTGAATGATTCTATTGACTTTAGGGTTTATTACCCACCGATAGAAAAGAATCAAAAAGTAATAAACATTATCTATTTACTTCATGGTCATGGGGGAAGTGAAGATGACTGGACTTCGGAGGAAGAAGGAAATATTCAACTCATATTGGATAGTCTGATTTACAATGATCTTATCCCACCTGTTGTAGCAGTAACATTTGACGCCGGTAATTCATGGTACGTAGACAGCAAAATTTCCATGGAACAATTCTTCATCAAGGAATGGATTCCATTTGTTGAAACCGAAATCATAGGGAAGTATTCCATTGACTTACGTATTATTGCCGGAAATTCAGCCGGGGGCTATGGAACCCTCGGGTTTTCATTGAAGTATCCCGACATATTTGACGCAAGTCTTTTACTCAGCCCGGCCGCCTATTACCCAACCCCTCCAATGATTTCCTCTTCAAGAAAGATCGATGTTTTTAATGATGAAGATGGATTCAGCGAGGAAGTGTGGAAATCCTATTCTTATCACAATATCAATATTGATACATCGGATGTTTCCAAATATCCTTCATTTTACATCTCAACGGGAGATGATGATCCTTATGAAATCGTTGATGTAGTTGTTCAACTCCAATCATTCTTTAAAGAAAATGGACTAGAACATGAATTGTCTATAATTAATGGTGGGCATTCATGGGATGTATGGAAAGACCGGTTTTCTTATGATATCGTCAGAGTATTTCAAGGTTTGAGGGTAAAATAAAATTCACAACGTACGTTTCCCTTAGATTAATCCAACAAAGTATCCAGAACATATCATTTATTTTTTTTTATGGAAAGAGCGATATTAGATACTACAACCCATTCAATAAACCAATGAAAAGAACCATCCTCCGCATCCTCATCATCATTGTATTTATCATCATTTTACCATTGGCTATAGCCATCACCATTACAGACTTACTATATCTGGATCTAAGTTGGATGGTTATGATATGGATGATAACAATGATCTTATCTATCATTGCTCTTAAACATATCGATGATCGGATAAAGGAAAAATAACATTCTGACAAAAGGTGTTAAACAAATAAATATTATTTAAAACTATGGCAAATCCTATAAAAATCTTTTTAGCCCATCAATGGAAAATAGATGTCATTTTTAAATGAATTAACTGTTAGTATTAATAACTAAAAGTTCTAAATTTGGCTTGAGATTATAAGAGCGTATATTAATTCCATCTACCAAAGATTCCTACCATTGCTGGCGTTATTACCTATTACTTTAAAAAACCAAATAAACACTATGTTGAGCAGAATCATGATCGTGTTTTTGTTCCCTTGTTTACTCTTGGGTCAAGAATCACAGGAAGAAACCAATTCTTATATCGGCCTAAATTCAGAATTAACCTACGAATTAATGGAACCCAATCAGAACCTTAGGAAATTGGAAATTCTGATTGATGCTAAATCAGAAGGCCTCATTCCGGAAAAATCTTTAAGCTTCGGGTTTTCAATTCTTGGAATCGCCAATTATCAGAGTTCCAACAGAGACTCCAAGTTTGCCTACCTGATGAGACACCCAACACCCAATAACCAGATCGGTGATGCAGCTAGTGAAATTGTTTTGCATTCCGCCCAGGTTTCATTAGTAAGCTCTATCAATTCATGGATAACTGCTTATGGGGAATTGTTATATAGTCCAGAACAAAGCTTCGGCGAAGGAACCATCACCGGTATTCAGAGAAATCAAGTGGACTTAAGAAAGGGAATCATCATGATCGGAAACCTGGAAAAATTCCCTGTTTATCTTGGACTTGGAAAAATGGATGTTCCATTTGGACAAATGCGTAGTGTGAGCCCATTTACCAATTCTACTATGTGGCACGCCTTTGGGCCGCTGGCCTATAGTGGGGTGGTAGGATTTAAGAAATATGGTGTGAGTGCATCGTTGACTGCCATACAGGGTGGCGCCCAATTCAGGGCAGCCAATGTACCTGTTGAAGGAACGGAAGTGCCTTCCAGAGTCAATAACTTTGCTGCAGACATTAATTATACTTATAAAGTCAATCAAGGAACATCAATCAGAGGTGGTATATCTTACATAAAGGGAAGTGCCTATAACCAGGAATGGCCCATTACTCATTTCACCCAGGGTCCGGACAATAACCCGGCTGTAGCATACTATGGTGAGCTGGTCTTTAACAATCGTTTGTTATTGCAAGGCACTATTGCCACTACAACGGAAGTATGGCCTGGTACTTTTAATCCTGCTCCACCATTGAATGAATTTGAAGCATCTAAAGTTAATTCCCTGAACCTGGGAGCCAGATATACTTTCAATAATACTGGCAATGTGATCTACTCTTTATCAGGAGAATTTTCTGATTTCAAAGCAGGGCCTGAAAATTCACCCTGGGAAAGACAATCACAGATTGTGGTTGGATTGAATGCCCAGGTTGAAAAAACGACAAGGTTGTTCCTTGAGTATTTCAGGACGGCTGGTTATGCTCCTCTCAATTTCTTAACCGGTGGAAACTTTGACAATCCTGGAAGGACGCACAGTGATCGGGATGCGAGAAGTTTTGGATTTGTGCTGGGAGGATTGTTATCTATTTAGAAATTTTGAACGACTTATTGGTAAAAATCTAAATATCATCTGTTGTTAATAACAAAGCCCCGAGATATCTCATCCAGGGGCTTTGTTATGTGTTTTTTATTCTAATCTATTCAAGTATAAAATATTTTTGTCTTACAGATACAACTCCAACAATCAATAAGAGTAATGCAAGGATCATTAGCCCCCATTCTGATAAAGTGGGTATGGTGCGTCTCTGAATCAATTCCTCCAGACTTAAACCAGAACAATTCAATGTTTTTATTTCGTCTGATGTTAATGCCCGCTCCCAAATTGCAACATCATCAATAACGCCATTCCAAACTCTAGATAGAACATCAGGATTATTACCAATTAATAAAGGATTCCCACTATCGGATAATGATGGATTCGCAGCAGATGTAACAACGGGCTGGCCGTCTACATATAGCGTCTTTCGTACACCAAATTCAGTGACTGCTACTACATGGTGATACTGTCCATCGTTTATGCTGTTTAGGTCGGATATATCAGGAGCACCTCCATTGTAAGCGATTCTGTCGCTATTTGAGAATCTATGAATCCTGAAGTTATTACCTTCTCCTTTACCAATCAAAGCTTGCCAAAAGTCAGTAAAATCATCTACCCTAAACCAGGCAGATATCGTTATGGACTTACCTACAAAATTTAAACTGGAGCTGTGAGGAACTTCAACATATGTATTTGTACCATCTAAGTCTATGGCTTGTCCAAATTGACCATTGATATAAGAAAAACCTGACCCTCCTACAACCGATCCATTATTCTGTGATTGAAAGTCATTTTCATCATTGTCAAATTTCCAATATGAAACTAGTCCATCAGCCCATCCTGATCTTCTATTCATTTCATCTTCAGTACAGAGTCCTCCACACGCCTGTGGAAGATTATTATTGCATATGAGATTGGAAGTACATCCAATCTTAGACATATCATTCATAGTTGCATCATTTCCTGAAGCTAGGTCAGGAATTTCAGGAGCTATAAGACCAGTATTATCTTCTGCACATAAACCTACATTAAAATTGTAATATGCAGTTAAATTGGGTTCTGAACCTGTCAACTCAAGATTCATATTGTTATTGATCTCGGTGACAGTTCTGGCATCATTCCATATACGGAGTTCATCCATACTTCCTCTCCAGAAATTATCGAAACCACAGCACCCTCTTCTTGCTATAAACAAAGAACTATTGTTTTGAGTAGAACCTGTTGTAGTATCTGGAGCAGATCCATCCAGGACACCATCGATATATAAATAGAGTGTTCCTCCATCCTTCACGAAAGCGATGTGATGCCACAAGCCGTCATTGATTGTAACTGTTGAAAGGATGCCCGGGTTTTGAGGTGCGGCGTATCGTGCTGCTGAAATTTTACCATAATGAATGCCAGCATTTATATTTAAATATCTGATCACGAATGGATAACTCCCACTTCCCTGGTCCCATTTTTCGATGACGTCATTATCACCTACATCCCTGTCTCGCTGATTGCCAATAGGAACCCTGAGCCATACTTCTACCGTGAAATCGTCATTAGTATCAAAGTTTATATCAGGAGAATTAGGGATTTCCATGTAATCATCTACGCCATCAAAATCAATGATGTTGTTCTGGCTAGTAAGACTTATAGAACTAAAGATGAAACAAATCCAGACTAGAAATATTACCGGTTGATATTTCATTGGGATAAAGTTTTGGTAGTTGTGTAAGTAATCTTATTTATATAAAGCTAAGAAATATTACATTAAATCTTCAATATCAAGCAGAGAGGATACTAATTAAATGTGAAACTAGAATCATAGAAATTCAATTTTTAAATATTATAATTAAATCAGGTTGTTTTATTATTCCTGAATGAATGGTGAAATTTTCATGAAATATTGGTTCAAGTTCCAGATAGGATTTTGAGGCTGAACAATTATTTTTACTTCTTGTTTCTTTCCTACCAAGACAAATAAGCAAAACCATGTATACTGATACTAAATTTCCAACTGTAGGCATTGATGACGTCTCTATTTACATTCCCAACTTATACATCGACATTCGCACATTTGCCAAAGAGCAAGGAATACCTTGCTTTGAATACGGGTAGCGGTAGGTTTAATATCTGCCTGGATATCATCCAATACCGGCAGTGCTTTCCTAATGTGATACATTTTAAGACACTGCATTTCATTTTCCCCAAATCAGCGTTTCATCCTATTTTCTTTTAGATAATTGGATATTTTTAATTAAAGAGAATAGCAAGTTCTTTCAACTTTGTGATAAAACAAATAAATTTGTCAGTGTAGATCCATTCACACCCTGCATTCTACAGGAAATAAGAGCAACATAGATAGCCTAAACTCATGTATTTTTTCTAATTATCGGTATTACCTTATGTAAGCGGATCAACAATGATAAAGTTGTAAATTAATATCTTTGCTCAGACATAAAACTTGAATGTTTATACGCTCTAGAATAAGTATTATTTCTTTGATTGTATGTTTGATATTTACATACGGTATAAACGCTCAATCTACTTCATCATTATTCGATGATGAGATCTTGCATGAGGTTAAAATCGAATTTTCAGAAGCCTACCCCTGGGACAGCTTAATTTCTTTTTATGGATTCAATCTAAGGAAAGAATACATTCCAGTAAAAGTGACCATTGATGGCACCACGCTGGATTCAGTAGGTATAAGATATAAAGGAATAAGTTCTTTTGCTTGGGCTAAAAATGATAAAAAACCATTGAAACTAGATTTTAATGAGTTTGTTGACGATCAATCATACCGGGGTGTTAAGAAAGTCAATTTGCATAATGCAGCCGCTGATCCCTCTATGTTACGCGAATACCTGGGCTATAAATTCCTTAGCGATCAAGGATTGCCTGCTTCAAGAACTGTTTTTTCAAAAGTTTTTATAAATGGAAAATATTGGGGGCTTTATCTAATGGTTGAACAAGTAGATAAAACCTTCCTTAAACATCATTTAGGTGTAAATAAAGGCATGTTGGTCAAGAACAAAGGCCGGTACCGTCTGAATAGAATCTTAGAAAGTAAAAAAGATCTTGAATGGTATTTTGATGTGAAGATCAGAGGAGAAGATCAAGATTACCAACAATTTCTTCATCTGACAAACCTGATAAATCTATCTGATGATGCCACATTTGAAAAGGAAATAAGTGAAATTTTTGATGTAGACGGCTTTTTAAAAACGGTGGCAGTGAGGTTGGCGATTAAAGACCAGGACTCATTTCACACCAATGGAAACAATTATTACTTGTATTACAATACATCAACAGGAAAGATTCTTATGATCCCCTGGGACTTAAACCTGACCATGGATCTGGTCCTGGATCTGTCCAAAAGAAAACCTAGAGGTGATTGTGATGTAAGAGCCTATTTTACATACGATTATTTAGGAAACAATGTTTTTCAATTTAAAGATCAACGGTTTGACCCTGAACTGACCAGCACATGGAATTTTGATGATGGAACCACATTAAATGAAAAAAACCCAGTCCATCAATTCTCCAGGGAAGGCAGATATGAAGTCTGCCTGGAAGTTAGGGACATAAAACATCAAAACTGCACCCGATCCTATTGTTCCAGGATTTATACTATTCAATCAAATAAAAATTGTATTTCAAATATTCCTGACCATTACAAGCAGAATTTGGTCCATGAAACGATAACACGTCGTGCAAGGTGTTGCGATATGAAATGGGATAATACCTGTGATTTAATTTACAGGGATCTTGACCGTAGTGGGAAAGGTCAATTTCCAATATCTTCAGAAAGAAACTATTCTTTAGAATTCCTGAATGCTCGAAATCCACTAATGTCCAGGTTAATGGGAATAACGAAGTATCGGAACTTTTTTTTAATGACTGTTAAAGACATCATCGATGTTTTTCAAAGCTCTGTAACACATGCTGACATTCAAGAAAAGCATCAATTGATTAAAAAAGCATTAGAGCAGGACCCTCACTTTGTTTATCCAATAAAGTCGTTTAATAATCAGTATAAAACTTATATCCAGTCAGGGAAACCTAATTCAGAAGATACAACCATTCCTACGCTCAATGAATTTTTAAAAGAACGAGCACTAGAATTGAAGAAACAGATTTCAATTATACAAAAATAGAGTTTGAACACCTGATTTTTTAATTCAGGAGATTGTTAGAAATTTACAATCTGTGACTGGCTTACTATTTTGTATTTTCCCAATCAAGTACAGATTCTAAAGGTTTAATTGAAAGGGCCTTGTTTATTAATTTCACAAGAAAGAAAAGAATATTAAATTTGTAGAGGATTGAAGAATTCAAAATCTCAAAATGAAGAATCTACTACTTATCTTATCGGTCTTTTTTACAACTCCTATATTCAGTCAAAACACCTGCCCTACTAATTTACGTATTGCAGTTACAACAGATGACATGTTGACCCTCCAGGATGCTGGTGGATTAGATTGTGTTGCACTGGGTACTGCTTTAACGATGTTTATTGACGGTGAAACATATACCTATTCTCTTATTGCATGCGGAGGAATGGAAGCTACCTATAGCCTGGATGCAGGCAATGTTACCTCTTTTTCCATGGATGAAGAAATAATTATACTATTTGGTGATGGTTCCGAAGGGACTTACGTTGAAGATGGAATCAACAGTGCAATACTTCAATCTTGTATTATAACAGAACCAGCTACTTGTCCTCTTAATTTCAGAATTGCCATAACTACCGATGATATGCTCACCTTCATGGATACCAGGGGAGTGAATTGCAATGAGATTGGTACTGCTTTAACATTGGAGGTTGGAGGCGAGACATTCATGTATTCTCTTATCGTGTGTGGAGGCATGGAAGCTACCTTTTCCCTCGATGCAGGCAATGTTTCCTCCTTTCAAATCGATGAGGAAATAGTGATAACTTTTGAGGATGGTTCGGTAGGAATTTATACTGCCGAAAGTTTGAACAGTGCTAATCTGGATAATTGTATGGCTCCGGATCCGATCCCTACAATTTCCCAGTGGGGAATTATTCTGTTGTTTTTATTGGGTGCCATACTCGGCATCGTTGTTTTAAACTCGAGGAGAAATCAAATCTACACCAGGGGACTAAAGCCCCCTCTCCATTAGGTGGATATCGCCGCCATTGCTGCTGATCTTCCGGAAACCATGGCTGCATTTAAAGATCCATTGAGGAGATAATCGCCTGCCAGGAACACCTTGCTTTGAATACGGGTAGCTGTAGGTTGAATATCTGTCTGGATATCGTCCAATACCGGCAGTGCTTTCCTGATGTGATACATTTTTAGAAATTGCATTGTATTATGATCCTCTCCTGTCAATCGGGAAAATTCTTCCTTCACCCTATTGATCAACTCTTCACCTTTTAGGTGGGTGTCTTTTACAATTGAAATAGACAATAAGCATTTATTTTCAGGCGCATAATCTTTACTTACATCAGTCATGTAGTTGAAGTTGTTAATCAATGCATCCTTTTTGGATACCAGTCCTATTAAGGGTTTCTGAATGACCGATTGATCTACTGAAAAGTAAAGATTGACTACAGCATGATATTCCTGAGTCTGGGAAGATAATCCCGGGAGTATTTTATAAGGATCGGTAGCAATGATAATTTTGTCAGCTTCCACTTTTTCTCCGTCCACAGAAATGATTCTTTGCCCTTCCACACGATCCACTTTTTTATTAAAATGGATCTGGGTGTTTTTCAATTGTGTAAATAATTGATTGGGGATTTCCTGCATACCTTTTGCGGGAATGGCGGCATTTCCTTCACTGAACATCTTAAATACAAATTCAAACATCCTGCTGGAAGTGCTCAACTCATTTTCAAGGAAAATACCCGAGAAGAAAGGCTTGAAAAAATGATTGATTATTTTTTCCGTAAATCCATAATCCTTTAAATATTGAAGTGTAGACATTTCATTCTCCATAAATATCTGATCCAAAGATTTCTTCTTGAGCATCCTGGACATGGACCACATTTTAATCTTATCACTAAAGGTCCCAACCGGGGACATTAACATGGTAAATAACGTAGAAGGTTGTCGGAGTGGATCGCTTAAAGCAAATGTTTCATTTCCATCATATATCACAGCGCCCGGAAAAAATGTCTTTAAATCCAAAGCTTCATAATTAAGGTATTGCTGAGCTTCCGGGTAAGCAGTCAGTAGTACCTGGAATCCGTGATCCAATCGATAACCATCTATATGATCGGTTTTAACCCGACCTCCTACTTTATCAGAAGCTTCATAAATCATCGGGCTGAAACCATTTTTTTCCAGTTCGATGGCTGCAGTCAATCCTGCTATGCCGGCACCAATGATTATAACTTTTTCTTTTTCCTGCATGCTTCAATTTTACAAAATAGTAACATCATTGATCAATGATGGTTGATACACCTCTGAATTGGATGAATAAAAAAAGGAGACCTCAATAAGATCTCCTTATTAGATATTTTTAATTCTCTTTTTTAGAAGGCATATTTTTCTCTTCTCCTATAAGCCAATAACCCACCAATCATTAATAATAATGAAAGGCATATGATTCCCCATTGTCCCAATGTAGGAATCGCAGTAATTGTAGGATCCGCATCTCCAGGTTCTGCAGGATCATCAGAAAGGACATCTATGAAATTGGTACCCGATGCTGTCGCTTGGCACACAATAGTCCCTCCATTTGCAGCAAATGTTACTTCAAAATCAAACATAATGGTCACTGTGGATCCAGCATTGATATCACCTACATCAACAGAAACATCTGTGTCGCCTGCAGTATTCCCGGTGGTGACAGATCCCTGATCTGTAGTTACAGATCCTACCACAAGCTCTGCATTGGGGTCAACACCTGAATCAACCATGACTCCAAGTGCTGTGCTCACATTAGGAGCATTGGATACCATTAAAGTATATCTTACTATTTCTCCGTGATCTACTATATTATTGCCATTTCCATCAATGTGCATGGCTGTTTTTGTAAAAGAAACA
>JABDLO010000265.1 GCA_013002995.1 Saprospiraceae bacterium
GGGATTACTGCATTTCAATCCTTAAATGCACAAGAGCATTCCATTGCAAGAGAATGGAATGAGATGTTGCTCTTTTCGATCAGGAATGATCTTGCAAGGCCTACTGTTCATGCCAGGAATCTATATCATTCTTCTGTTGCCATGTATGATGCCTGGGCAGCCTTTTCTGAAGAAGATGAAACTGTTTTCCTTGGTGATACGATTGCTGGTTTCCCATTTCCCTATGAAGGAGTTGAAATACCTGATAATGTGGATTCTGCCCGCCATGTAGCCATCAGCTATGCTTGTTTCAGATTGATGTACCATAGATTTGAATTTTCATTGGGAGCTCGGCCCATCCTGGATTCCCTGGATATTTACTTTGCAGAATTGGGGTATGATCAGAATATGACTTCTACAGATTATCAAAATGATGGTCCGGCTGCTCTAGGCAATTATATAGCGGATCGAATCATAGAATTCGGTTTTCAGGATGGATCCAATGAAGCTTTTGACTATGATAATGAATTCTATTCTCCGGTAAATGAACCTCTAGCACCTGTCCTTCCGGGTAATGAGGACATCTCTGACCCCAATAGGTGGCAGCCCCTTTCGTTAGATGTATTTATTGATCAGGCCGGAAACGTAATCCCATTTAATACGCCCCCTTTCCTAAGTCCGGAATGGGGACAGGTCGTTCCATTCGCTCTAGATGAGGAAGATTTAAATATATATCAGCGAGATGTTGATGATTATTGGGTCTATCATGACCCAGGACCTCCTCCCATGATCGGAGATACATTTGATATTGAATCTAATAGATACTATAAATGGGGATTCGAATTGGTTTCTGTCTGGTCTTCTCACCTTGACACTACAAGTGAAATTTTATGGGATATTTCTCCTGCAAGCCAGGGTAACATTTCTGATTATCCATCTGAATTTAGGGACTTTACGGACTTTTACGATTTCTTTAATGGAAATGATATAGGAGTAGGTTACGATATGAATCCGATTACCGGTGAACCTTACACCCCACAGATGGTTCCTCGCTCTGATTATGCTCGAGTCGTGGCGGAATTCTGGGCCGATGGTCCCGATTCTGAAACACCTACCGGACACTGGTTTACCATATAGAAATATGTGAATGAGCATCCCATGCTAGTGAAGCAATATGAAGGCCAGGGCGAAATTCTTGATGATCTTGAATGGGATGTGAAATCATATCTCACACTAGGAGGAGCCATGCATGATGCAGCAGTTACTGCGTGGGGAATTAAAGGATATTATGATTACATAAGGCCCATTTCAGCTATTAGATATATGGCTGATAAAGGTCAGAGTAGTTTTCCTGACTCTGTCAACTATCATCCTGATGGAATTACATTAATTGATGGTTACATTGAATTGGTTACACCTGATGATACAATGAATGGTTTCTTTGTGGCTGACACGAACAAAATAAAACTTTATGCCTGGAGAGGTCCTGATTATATTGATGATCCTGAAACTGACGCTGCAGGTGTAGGATGGATCCTGGCAGAAAATTGGTGGCCATATCAACGACCTACATTCGTTACTCCTAATTTTGCAGGTTACGTATCAGGGCATTCCACTTATTCCAGGGCTGCGGCTGAAGTGATGACAAGATTTACTGGTGATAAATTTTTCCCGGGGGGTATGGGTACTTTCCTGGCAAAGAAGGATGAATTTCTTGTATTTGAAGAAGGACCTTCCCAGGATATTGAATTACAATATGCAACCTATTATGATGCTTCTGACCAGACCAGCTTATCCAGAATCTGGGGAGGAATACACCCACCGGCTGATGACATGCCTGGTCGATTAATCGGTATGGAAATAGGAAATGATGCATTTGACAAGGCAAGGTCTTATTTCAAGAGCAATACTTCCAGCGTTACTAATATTATAGCAGAAGACATCCTGATTTATCCTAATCCCATAATTGGTGGAAGTAGTTTCATCCTACAGATTCCTAAGTCAAGTGATCAGGCAATGATCCAGGTTATTGACCTATCTGGGAGAATCTTACTTTCAAGGAATCTTCAAAACCCTACTGAAGGTCAGAAATTGGCCTTTGACATCAATAGCATTCCATCAGGAACATACGTTGTGCGAATTCAGGGTGAAGATTATGTAGGAAATGGGAAGCTTGTTATCATGGAGTAAACTACATATATTCAAAGAAAGATACTGGTCGTAAATCGAGGCAGAGCCTCTACCATCTTATTAGGTTTAAGCGGGGACGCTTAAACCAACATGTTGAAGTGTAACAAAAATGGCCCTTACTCTCACTAGTTAAGGGCCATTAAGAATATGAGAATAATTCTTTTATCTCGTTTGTTTGATTAGGTTGTAAATGGCCTGAGCATACTGCTGATTCATATTTTTCATATCATTCTGATACTTAGCCTGGATTTGCCTGATCATGTCAGGGTGAAGTCTACTGATGTCAAGATTATATTCTTCAATAACTCTTTTTATTCCTGCACTGGCTTGACGCTGTGGCCTTCTATCCACTTTTTTCAATAAATCATCAAAAACCGTCTTAGGAGCAGTAGGAACATTTGGGTCTTTTTTATTTTGTTTTCTGACACCGTCAATTCCGTCACGGATCATGTCCAGAATGCTCTTAGGATTCCTCTTCCCTTTCTGTAATTCATTGTTTTTAACCTTATTATCAAGTTTTGCCACTTCCTTTTTAATCAGATCGAAGATTGATGGATCTGCAGTTTCTTGTCTTGGGTCTCTTTGATTTTTGTTTTGTACATCTTCAATGGTTTTGAGGATGACGTCCAGCACATTTGCCATGTTATTGAAATTTTGGTTGAATAATTATTTATATCATTATGACTTAATTATATAAAAAAGTCACAATGTCTAAAAATGTGAAAATTGTATGTATGGGTGACAGCCTTACTGAAGGATATGGAATTCAACCACTCACAGATTGGCCAACTCTTCTAGGCCAACATTGTAAGGTCATCAATGCGGGTATTTCAGGGGACACAACGGCAGGAATGTTATCAAGATTTCACCCGATGGTAATAGAGGAACAACCCAATTATGTCATCATTATGGGAGGCACTAATGATTGTTCTTTTAATCTACCTGTAGACACCATCGTCAGCAACATTATGGCTATGACCAAGCTGGCCAGACATCATGGGATTATTTCGATAATAGGCCTTCCAACCAAATGCTTCGTTGATGTGGATATCGACTTTAATGATCTGTTTATTTCTTACCGGTCATTTGCCAAAAGGCTCGATAAATTCAGGAATAAACTTAATCAGATGGCGGAATTGAAGGATCTCACGGTCATTGACTTCTCAATAGGATTAACAAAAGATCACTACCTTGATGATGGTGTACATCCCAATGAAGCCGGTCATCGATTGATGTATGAAAATGTGTTTACCAATTTAAGAGAGAAAAATATTTTATCTGTTTAGCTCCAAATCAAAAACCATGGCTCCCAAAATTAAAATATGCCTCCTATTATTATCTACGATCTGTCTTATCATTTCACTTCCAGGTTGCAAGACTAAAAGGTCTTTAGACGCTATAAACGTTGATTCATATAATTACGACCCTTATTTGATCTTAATCTCCCTGGATGGAATGCGATGGGATTATGTAGACCGATTCAAACCGCCTCATCTATCCAATTTCATTAAAAAAGGAGTCAAAGCAAAATCATTAATTCCTTCATTTCCGTCCAAGACTTTCCCTAACCATTATACCATTGCAACCGGCTTATATCCTGATCGTCATGGATTATTAGGTAACAATTTTTACAACCATGATAAGCAGGTAGTGTATAATATTAGAGATCGAAATCTTGTCGAGGATGGAAGTTTTTATGGTGGCTCTCCCATATGGGTTGAGGCACATAATGCTGGAATGGTCACTGCCAGCTTCTTTTTCGTAGGAACTGAAGCTGATGTAAAAGGCGTCAGACCTGATTATTATTTCAGATTTGACGGAGATATTAAAAATGAATCGAGAGTAGAACAGGCTTTAGAATGGCTCTCAATGCCAGAAGAAGAACGTCCCAGGATGATTACAATGTACTTTTCTGATATGGATAATGTCGGTCATCGTTATGGACCCAATAATGACCTTGTTTTGGGCAAAACATTATTTGATCTGGATGAAGTGCTGGGACAATTATTTAGGGGTATTGAGGATATCGGCCTTCCCGTAAATGTAATTATAGTATCTGACCACGGCATGGCAGATGTGCCAGTAGATAAATACATTCCCATTGAGAAAATACAGAATGAAGAATTGTATAACACCATTGATAATGGGTCAATTGTCAACATTCATATTGATGATGGGAATTCAATTGAAGATGCCCTATCCTATCTGAAAAGTATAGAAGGTCCATTTAATGTGTATAAAACAGCGTCAACACCATACTTCGAATACAAACCAGAAAATAAGGACTGGGGAGAGCTTCAAGTATTACCAGATGAAGGATTTTATTTCAGCAGCCTAAGAGGTATCAATATGAGAAAAAAAGCTTCTTGGAGTGTATTCGGTCAGCACGGATACAATCCTGACATAAAAGACATGCATGGTATCTTTTACGCCCGGGGTCCTGCATTTAAAAAAGATTACACCATCTCATCAGTGAAAAACATCCATGTGTTTCCATTAATGTGTAAGATATTAGGACTTGAAATACCTAAAGATATTGACGGTGATTTAAAAAAGATCAAGAAGGTACTAAAGGACTATTAAGGTATCTAAATTACCTTCTAATAGATATTTCATCAATATTGGAGATTAAATTGAAAATAAAAGTGGGTCGACTTTGTCAAATTCCTGTCCTAATGAATGATAATATTCCTCACCAAAATGATCCTTAAAAGCCCCTAGACCCTTTTCTGTAAAATGAGGAAGGATAATTGACCAGACGTATTTGCCATAATCTCTTTCATCCTCTTCCATATAAACATCCCCCATTAACCAGAAGAATGAAGCTTGCCATATCGTCCGACAAAGGTTGATGTAGGTGCCCGGGATTTCCTCTTTCTTCATGTTTCCAATCTGAATTGAAAAACGAATAATGGACATCTGCCATTCCAGGTGCCTTCTCCTCATCTCTTTGATCTGTACACTTACCAAGGGTAATTGAAGCAATTGTTTATCGAAAAAAATAAAGGCATATTCTTTCTGTAAATCATGAAAGGCCAACGTAGATTCATGGGTACTTTCCCAGGATGGAAATTGAGTTGTAGAATCCATGAGACGATCATATTCCTGACACATTTCCTCAATGATGGCATTCAGTAGTGATTCCTTATCCTTGAAGTAATAGGTGAGATTACCCCTGCTCATACCTATCTTCTGTGCCAACTGATACAAAGATGGAGCCCCATAGCCCTCCTGGTTAAAGAGTGGCTTAGCTGCATCAATTATCCTTTTTCTGGTGTTTATACTCACAAATACGAATGATTATTTAGCAAAAATAACTAATATTTAGTCAAATTTGACTAATTTTGTAATCAAGTTGAAAAATTTTAATGTGTTTTATTAAATTCTTTCTCAACAGCATAGTAAGAATTGATCGTTATAAATTTTTGAAGCCCTGCCTACCGCAGGCAGGCTTGGAAAAAATTTAGATCAATTCTTGCGGTTTTCAATTCTGAAGAACGAAGAAATTGAAAAATGCCTTTGAGAAAGTACCTTTTCTTTTTGGTTCTTTTTCTTTGGGCAAACAAAGAAAAAGAATAAAGTACTTGTTGATTCTAAATTGGATTCAATCATTTAGTTAATTTAGGTAAACTGAAAATGCGTAAATTAATTTAGATTCCAACCTAAATATATTTTATATAACATCCTACCATTATGGAAAGACTTCAACCCTACCAATCCAAAAATAAAATCAGAATCTTAACCGCCGGTTCATTATTCGATGGACATGATGCTGCCATTAATATTATGAGGCGCATCATCCAGAGATCCGGAGCCGAGGTCATACACCTGGGGCACAACCGTCCAGTACATGAAATTGTCGATGCTGCCATACAGGAAGACGTGCAGGGTATTGCAATTACCTCATATCAGGGCGGACACAATGAATTCTTCAAGTATGCTTACGACCTTTTAAAAGAGAAAGGAGCAGGCCACATCAAGATCTTCGGTGGTGGTGGAGGAACCATTCTTCCTTCTGAAATAGATGAATTACATGATTATGGGATCACCAGAATATACTCACCTGATGACGGTAGGGCCATGGGATTGCAGGGAATGATCAATGACTTGCTCGAACAAAGTGATTTTCCAGTAGGAGAAAACCTAAATGGGCAATTGAAGAAAATAACTACAAAAGATCATGCAGCCATTGCCAGATTGATATCTGCCGTTGAAAATTATCCTGAGGAAAACTCTGAGTGGATCAACAACCTTAAAGAGAAGATCAATGATATTGAAGTCCCCGTTCTTGGAATTACTGGTACCGGTGGTGCTGGTAAGTCTAGCCTGGTGGACGAACTTGTACTCAGATACCTTCGTAACTTTCCTGAGAAAACACTTGGCATCATATCAGTCGATCCATCCAAAAGAAAAACCGGTGGTGCCTTACTAGGAGACCGCATCAGGATGAATGCGATCT
>JABDLO010000331.1 GCA_013002995.1 Saprospiraceae bacterium
AGCAATGAAATGAAATGCATATGCCAGCAGATTGGAAATTATAACCCCTACTATAACAATACTGCTGTTCTTTAAAAGGCTCATATTCAAGTTAACGAAGTTTAATATATCCTTTTAAATTATTACTCTAAGGAGATTTGAATCTTTTAACACCTTGGGGCGCTTTTCTTCCACTTATTCAATTGTTTTAAATGATTTTCTTGTAAACGCTGTCTTATGCTTGCCTTTTAAAGCACCTATTAAATATCCTGTCCTCTCTTCAATCAGAATCCATATTTGTATTAGGTTATAACTTATGGGCAACCGTTTCCAATTTTGGCAGGGCCAAAATAGGTTGCGAACCATGCCAGAGGCAGGCAGGCCGTCAGCAAACCTGATGGATGGGAGGCCGAGTCCTAATGGGTTTATACTGAATGAAAGTACATTAAATAGAAAAAGCCCTGGTCGTTAAACCAAGGCTTTCCACAAATCGTTTGTTGACTTATGACCGACTGGTCCAAAGGAATGACGCCAAAGGCGTTATAAGGAGGGAACCATGCCAGAGGCAGGCAGGCCGCGAGCATACCTCGCGGATGGGAGGCCGAGTCCTAATGGGATTAAATATTCAATAGTGTGAAAAATGAAGCTTACAATAAGGTGTTAATGAAAACGCAGGACTTCCCGCTGCTTCACTTCGTTCCGAGCGGGATAAACTTCTTGTCCTAATGGGTCAAACTGTATTCATCAAATGGGAATTTCACCAAAAGAAAAAGGAGAACCTCATCATGAGATTCTCCTCTATTCTGTTGACCCATTAGGACTCGAACCTAAAATGGCTGGACCAAAACCAGCTGTGTTGCCAATTACACCATGGGTCAGTGTCATTATATATGATGCGATATTAGCCGGACTTTTTCCAGCTGTGCTTGCCCTGAAGGCGTTAGTCCTTTAGGGTTGCCAATTACACCATGGGTCACTGACGCTCACCTTTTTCGATCAGCACCTTGCACTGATGCTCATCTTTTTCGATCAGCACCTTGCACTTACGAATCTTCGATTGTCAGCACCCTGCGATGCTGAAATCATTTTATTCGTAGTTGCTTAAAGCGGGTGCAAAGATAATATTTTTCATTTCTAACGTGCAAGACCTTTATTAAGTTTTTTTCAAATCAATTTTTAAGTCAATGACACTTATGATGAAGTACATCACTTAACTCAGCATTCCAGTGATTTTTTTTACCTTCCTACCAAAGAGTAATGACCATGGGAACACAAGCCAGAAGATATTTTCTTAAATCCATCACAGGAGGCATTGCAGGAAGTATGATAATCCCTGAACTATTGATGGGAGAATTGAAAAACTTAGATAAAGTCAATCATCTTAATAGAAAGATGGACGATTCTGAAGACTCCTGGCAACTGGTTAAAGAACAGTTTGTATTTGCTCCCGGGATCAGATATTTTAATAATGCTTCACTCGGATCTTGCCCCAATCATGTAAGAAAAGCAACCAATGCATTCAGAGACACTCTGGATAGCTTTCCATCTAAATACATGTGGGGAGGATGGAAGGATGAAATTGAAAATGTAAGAAACAGCGTTGCAAGCCTACTGAAAGTGTCTGCTGAAGAGATTGCCCTTATTCATAATACTACGGAAGGGATGAACCTCATCGCCAGAAGTATGGACCTTCAACCAGGAGATGAAGTCATCCTCGCCGACCACGAACATACCAGCGGAACCATTCCGTGGGAAGTATGGCAGGAGACCAAAGGAATTAAAATTGTAAGACCGGAATTACCGATTCTTCCGGAATCTGAAGATGACCTGGTGGCTTGTTATGAAAAAGCCATTACATCCAAAACCAAGGTGATTTCTATGTGTCACATCGTCAACACCAATGGAATGATCCTTCCTGTAAGAGCAATTTCTAAGATGGCACACGAAAGGGAAATCCTGGTTGCCGTTGATGGGGCTCAATCAGCCGGGATGTTTGATATCGACCTTCATGATCTGGGTTGTGATTTTTATACTGCCAGTGCACATAAATGGATGTTCTCACCCAAAGGAGTAGGTGTTTTTTATGCCCGCAAAGACAGTCAACATCACTTAAAACCACTCATAGTATGCCGCGGGCATCGGGATACCAGTATCAGAAGGCTGGAAAACTATAACACCCGCAATCTTCCAGAAGTATTAGGCCTGGGAGCAGCGGTTGAATATTATTACAACATCGGACCCCAGACCATTCACAACCGCACTTATGAATTGAAACAATACTTCAGAGGTAAAATAAATGGTAATCCAAAGTTCACACTAAAGACTCCCGGAGCCGACCACCTTTCAGGAGCCATTCAAGTAGTAGAGTTATTGGATAAAAATGTGAGAACAGTTAAAAATCAACTGGCAGACAATTACGGGATAGATTGCAGGCCGATGAGCACATTTAACTTAAATGCATTGAGGATATCATTGGCCATTTATATTACAAAAGCGGATATTGATTACCTGGTGAACGCATTGGAAGAAATTGCGGATTCATAAACTCTTTAAGAAGGACTTACAGATAAGCTTTTATAACTCCTACAAAACCCATCGATCAATCCAAAAAGAATTGTTCCCACACTCCTTTTAATCCAATTAAAGATGTAAATATTGAAAAGATTAGGATCAGAATTAGAAAAATATTAGTCACTGTTTTGTTTTTGTAATTCCCCATTAAATCGAATCGATTGGTGAGGTATAAGATACAGCCTACGGTAATAGGTAATATGATGGAATTGAAAGCTTGTGATAATATCATTACAAAAACAGGCCGGGCATTGAAAATCGGTACAACCAGCCCTAACAGTGAAATTAAAAAGACCATGATTCGGTATTTCGGAAGTGTCATTTCTCTCTGGGTATTGTTATAGTCACACAATAGCCAGGGTAACATAAGGATATTAGGAAATTGAGATGACACACCCGCCGCTACGATTCCAATAGCAAATATTGCTGTAGCCAATCTTCCTGCCAGCGGTTCCAATAATTCAATCATCTGAGAAGCTTCAGACAACCCAAGCCCTGCTTTATATAATGTGCCGGCAGAGGCCGCCATAATGGATGCACTTATAACAAACATTAGAGTTACTGAGACAATGGCATCGTTGCGTTGCTTCTTTATATCCTGAATGTCCCATCCTGCCTCTTTAACCAGGGTCGTCCGGATGATAAATAATCCTGAAAATACAGTCGTGCCCACCATAGAAGCAATAACTAAAAAAGGCCCTTTCCCTTCATCAAGCGTATCAGGGACATTGGGGATTAATCCCTTGAGAATGTCCATTGGCGGAGGCATCAAAATGAAAAAATTGATCAAAAAACTTGCTGACATAACAGCTACAACTACCGCAAGTGCCCTTTCAAAGAACTGGGTTTTACCATTCCAAAAGATGAAATAGACCATCATTACAAAGGCCCCGGCAAAATAAACTGGAGGGATTCCTCCTTCTACTACACTTTTGGACCATTCATAACATATATCGGCTACTATACCCATTACACCCATCACACTTCCACAGACTCCGGCTGTAAGAGCGATGATAAAGAAAATTCCCACTGATGGGTGTATGTGTTTACGGAAAGCCTGAAGAGCAGTCTCTCCGGTTACCAATGTATATCGTCCATAAACATTAATCAACAGATAGGTTGTAAGACAAGAGGCAACTATAGTCCATAACAGTGACATACCATAAGTCGCTCCTGCTTTTGCCATGGCAGTTACACTTCCAGTACCTATATTGAAGCCAAGTAAAAAGATGCCGGGCAGAAAAAGAGCCAACCATCGAGCCAGTCTACTTTTCATAAGAAAACATATTCATTTATCTGATTTGTATTCAGTAAAGAAAGTGAAATTATAATCAGTTGAAGAATATCACCAATTGTGAATTTCTCAATTACATACAGCAACCTGATCCATAAGATTTAGATAATAATCCATCATACGTGGAAATAAATGAATTAAGTTCATTGAAGGATTTTGATTTTGTCATTACAATCTATATATTCTCGCAACCAGGAAAATCTTTGACCCAGATATCTGGAGTTTTTTTTCCTGTTTTAAAACGCTTTATGAAAGACAAAACAACAGCTGAGATTACCGAGGACTATTATGATAGTAAAGATGCAAATAACTTTTATCAGAATATATGGAGTCCTGATTACACCCATGTAGGAACCTATAAAGATGAAGAAGTAAGCATTGAAGAAGCTTCGTTGGCCATGATTAAAAGAATGGTTCGGCTTATTCCAAAAATAAAAAAGAGCACCAAGCTGCTGGATCTGGGATCGGGGTATGGAGGTACAGCTAGATTTATAGCTAAAACTTATGAGTGTTCTATAACCTGCGTCAACATCAGCGAAGCTCAGAATAAAATCAACAATAAACTAAATAAGGAAGCAGGACTGGATGAAAAAATAACTGTGGTCAAAGCCAATTTTGAGGAGTTGCCATTCCAGCGGGACTCATTTGACCTGGTTTGGTCCCAGGATGCATTCTTGCACAGTGATCATAAAGACCTCATCTTCCGAGAAGTGTCACGTGTTATTAAAAATGAAGGGCGATTCATTTTTACAGATTTCATTAAAAACGAAGATAGCTCTCCAGAATCCTTGGAACCCATCCTACAAAGACTTCAATTGAACGACCTCGGTACATTTAAACAGTACGACAGACTTGCAAGAAATGAAGATATGGCCAAGGTCTACAATAAAGACATGCCAGACATGATGATTATCCATTATAGTAAAGTGCTGGAAAAACTCAAGGCAGATTATAAAAGCATCACCAAGAAGGTCAGTAAAAAGTATATCGATGATATGATGGAAGGATTGCAAAACTGGATTGATGGAGCAGAAGCCGGACACATCTCATGGGCGTTGTTCCAGTATCAGAAAAAGAAAGTCTGGATATAGTCTATTTATAAGTTCAGAGAGACACATAGACTTTGCGGCCTCTCCTCCTACGCTAAAAGCTACGGAGTACAATGAGCACCTTTGCGAGAAAGACAAAACTAGACATAAAGTTAATTTGACCCAAAATTGCTTAAGTGGATATATTGCATCTCCACAAAAAATACAAAATATAAATATTCAATCAAGACATCTGTGGTAAGCATAGATTGTTAAGATCATCCTGATAATTGCTTTATGCCTACAATTTTTATTATTTTAGAAGTATAAGACGCAAAACGGAATACGACTTTATTGATGCAGGGTGCCTGGGGATATATTAGAGCCATCTATACATTGTTTTTTCTTTTTCATTTTTATGGGATAAGAACAGAAAACATTGTTCCTCCTCCACATGTGTTTAACTCTCTGTCCCAGGATATATCCCTTCAACAAGAAAACAATTCGGATGACCTCTCCAGGTCCGGTAAGTGGAAGAACTATTCTGACAAGGTAAAGAAAGCAAGACAGGTGGTTCAGAAAGTAAAAGATGCTGCCAATTTCCTGAACACCCTTACGGGAAATGGGGACCTGGTTTCGCTACCCGTAGGCATTCAAGTGGGCTCACCCGATGGATCCTATACGGCAACCATGGTCATTGAAGACATCAGGATATTTCAGAATTACACCCAGCTTTTTGTGACCCTGGAAATTGAAGCCCCTATCCTCGGAGAGCAACCGATCATATTTTATTCTTCAGATATTAAATTCAGTGCACAAGCGGGCATCATTGGAGATGCTACCCTGGCGTTGATGACAGATTTTCCGATTAATGTAGTGGACAGCAAAGCCATGTTGCTCTTGAAAGGAGGGCTACCAAAGCTGGGTGATCCTAAAGATTCAAGGACCTATGCTACGATTGGTTGTAATGGATTTGAATCCCTGAATATTGCAGGTGAAGTCATATTCAGTAGAGATTGGATGTTACCCGTTTCAGAGCCCTTGGACCCAAGACCACCCAATAGGGTTACTGGAGCTTTCAATATTAAAGACCTGGATGACCCCAGTCAGATCTTTGCGGAAGTGGACATTACCCCTTTTAAGATCAGGAATGGAGATGATTTTGTGTGGCGTGTAAAAAAGCTATCCATAGATTTATCTGAAAAATGGAGCCCGGATTTCATCATTCAATCCGGTGAGACCATTGTTTATGAGACCCGGGCAGGGTTGAAGTTTCATGATCTTCTGGATAGTGGAAATTCCTGGAAGGGTTTCTATGCTCAGGAGATCAGTGTTTCCCTTCCGGAAAAATTGACAGGAGGAAAAGACATCAATATTTATGCTGATGACCTCATCATAGATCATGCAGGACTCTCAGGCTATGTGGGCGTGTCCTCCAGGGATAGTCTACTCCAATTCGGAGATGTATCATTAAGTGGGTGGGCTTTTTCTATTGATGGAATTGAATTGGTAGTCGTTGAGACCTATGATTGGGCTGTACAATTTGGAGGATTGATATATATTCCAGTTTTCACCCAACAAGGTTCTGGTGATAAGGGTGTAACGGAAGCGGATGCATTATTCTATGAGGCGACCATCGATCCGGAAAATGGGTATCTTTTTACTACCGGTCCGTCAACAGAAATGGAAATGGATCTTTGGCTGGCCCAGGCGACCATCCTTCCTTCTACTACCTTTTCTATGGGTTATAGTACAAAGGATGACGCCATCATCACTCGTGCTGTCATCAATGCCAATATTGGAATTGGCGGTTCATTGGGTGATAACCTGGATGTTAATTTACCAGAGTTGGGTGTGAGGCAACTCACTGTTCAGAATATTGGAACTCCTATTGTATTAAATACTTCTCAGTGGGAACTATCTGCTTCAGGTCCTGTAAATGTGGGAGTATTTGAATTCGGGATCAATCCCGGGGATACTTCTACTTTGTCAAGTGCTACCGACTCGAGCCTGCCTCAACCTACTGCTCAAGTGGATATTAAATCTTATATCAAACTGACCAGGACTGAAAGCTTAACCGGGCAAGGTGGTTTCTCAGTAGAAGGAGAAATGGTCAGAAATGGAGATCTTGATCAATGGGTGAATAAAGATTTTAGATTAAAAGAGGTGTATGTACAAGGA
>JABDLO010000351.1 GCA_013002995.1 Saprospiraceae bacterium
CCATTACCATGGTCTCTTCCATAATATCCATATAATGAGGCAACACAATATGGCAAATTAGGATCGATCAGTGAATAATGATCAGGAATTTCCAAATCCTGTGAATATGTTTCATTGTAACACAATACTCCTTCAGCTTCAAGGTCTTTTATATTCCAAAATTGTCTGTAAACGTACAGTCCAGATCTTGGATCATAGATTCGTGATCCGGTTCCATTACGTTTTTCACCAATAATGGTCCACATAAAATAATTTCCTAAATACTCTCTTGAACCATTTCCGTAATATTCTTCATACAGCGGATGCCTTGAAGGAGGGGCATCTCTTTCCTTCCCATATCTGAAAAGGAAACTTTCATCATTAGATTCAATGAGATCTTCGTAATGAACAATATCAAAAATGACATCCAGGTTATTTCGGATACGACTGGTATAAAGAGCATTTCTCAGCTTCAATGTCCAAGCCAGTTTGACCCAGTTCTCATTATTCCCTTCATAGTACAGATCAGTTTCAGGTTCAATTCCTTCCTCTGACAACAACTCTATTGCTTCACTTAGCAATTGATTCGCTTTATCATAAACCAATGATCCTTCCACTAATTCAGGAGAAAAGGTTAAATCTGGAGCCCTTTCAATAACAGGAATATCTCCAAAGAAATCCACTAACGTTGTGAGAACATATGATTTCAAAATCTTAACCCTTCCTTCGTAAATGTATAATCCCTTGTCTTGTGCAATGGAAATGAGGAGTTCAGCATCAGGCAAAAATTCTGAATAAGCAACATTCCAGACCTTGTCACCAACCTCAGCTCTTAAAGCATCTTGATATGAGAAAGCATTCAGTGAGGTATATCGTACTATCCCATCTGCAATCAGATGCAACTCATATTGAAAATCTTTGAATGAAAGTTGGATGCTGCTATTTAATAATTCAATATTCGTTTGATTCGGCTTAATGGATTTAGGATCATCAAGAAGATCCATCTCAGAAAGATCATTGCAACTGGTAAACATTGCAAATAACAACAAAATGATAAAATAACTCTTGGATTTCAAGATGGCATTAAGTATTTCTAATAAAACGAATTTAGTGCAAACGACGTCCACCAAGTTTGAACATTTATTATATTCTTACTTATACCTCAATCGTCAATAACTGCCAGTGATTCAGAATTAAAATATAAGAACAAGCCACCAGGCTGAACAAGGTGTAATATATCCTAAACCACAAACTTCCCGCCTTAAACACCCATAACTTTACTGACAAGAGTAATAGGATCAATGCACATAATGCCATTGCCCAATTGAATGAACTGAAATTCATCAAATTCTCCGGTAGTCCGAGGGCGATCTTTTCTCTCAATTGCAATAAAGGGATAAAGAATCCTACGATATTCCATAAAAACAAACCGACAAAAGCCAGGGCTGCAAAATCATAATACTTAGGAATCTTCCTCGAATACAGCGGCTTCTTAATCTTAAAACTGACAAGAAGTTTTCCAATCCATGCGATGGGCATTAAGAGATATGTAAGGAGAATTAATAACAATACAGGATACTCATCATTAATAAACCGAGGTCTTTCTACCCATGAAAGTTTCCGATATGAAGCCGGGATCTGAATACCCGCCACATTTACGCTCCTGTATAAAGAAGTTATTTTGCCACCTTGGTCTCGTTTAAATACCATCTTTGAGTTTGGATTTTCAGTATTGTAGAAGACGTCATTGCCTTTGTGTTGATAATCATTCCATTGTCCATTGTGATAAGCCGTAATCAATCCCAAATCGGATTCATATATCTGAAAGTGTCCGGCAAATAGTGCAAACAATTCTTCAATGTTATCATGGTTGCAACGTTCATTGGCATAATTCCCTATGTATTCTTTTGTATAAAAAGGCGCAACTTCTGTTGAGATTTCTCTTACAGGAAAGAACTGCTCCTTTAACCCTTTAAAAAAGTCTTCAAGGAAATTATCCGTTTCCGTATTAGAAGCAATGAAAATTGAGAGTTCCAATTCTGGAAAAATTATCAATAAGGAAAGGAACCCGGTAACCTGACCGGCTTTGGCATAAGCGATGTGTCCATTGATGTTTTGAACTTCCATCCCCAGCGTGTAGCCTGTCAATTCCGGGTGATTGGAATACTGTTGATTCAATAATAATTGATAAGCTTCCTGAGGAAGAAGTAAAGAATCTCTTTTAAGCAATGCTTGTGCAAATGTGATCATATCCTTCCCACTTGCAACCAGGCTGCCGGCCGGAATGGCGTGGCGAGGATACATTTTGACCTGCTCAAAAGTATCCCTCCATAAGTACCCATTGGCATATTGATCATTATCCAGGTAATCATCCGGCACATAATAACTTGCCGTCTCCATGCCCAGGGGGTCAAAGATCTTTTCAGATACCTGCTCTTTAAAATCATTTCCAGTTACACGTTCTACCATATGACCGGCAAGAGCATAACTATAATTTGAATAGTTGATTTCTGTGCCCGGAGGTTTAAATAATCCTGGCATGTTGCTAGAAAGATGTTCTCCAAGTTGTACAATATCAGCATTGCTTTCGGCCATATACCCAATAAATTGATCATTCAATCCGGCAGAATGAGTAAGAAGGTGAAATGGAGTAACAACATTATCATAAGGATTATCCAATGCCCATCCTTCCAGGTAATCATTGACATCATCCTGCAATCCAACCTTTCCTGCATCAACTTGCTGTAGCAAAGCAACACTGGTTATAACTTTTCCTACAGATCCGACCTGGAATAGTGTTGATTCAGAATCTACGTTGACCTTCTTATTGTAATCACCATATCCATATCCCTGAAGTAATAGTATACTTTCTGAATTAGCAATTCCCATTACAGCTCCCGATATCATTGGTTCTGAAATTCCTTGATTCATCATGGAATCAGCATATGAAACCAATTGATTGATATCTACCTGTGCATTGGAATGTAGGGAGAAAAGACAACACCATAAAACAGCAATCTTCTTCATAGTTTCCATTAATTCCTTGAAAAGATAGGACTTATCAAATCATAGAAAGAGATAATTCGATACAATGCAGTTAAAGCAGGATAATTTGCTGGTTAACCACAGAGTAATGAGAGTCCGGCATAGAGTTTCACGGAGAAAACTCTGAGCAACTCTGTGCCAAACACTGTGTAACTCTGTGGTTAAATCTTCTCAAAGTGTGCCGTAAAATGCCTTAAGAAATGAGGCTCATAAGTGATCTTATATCCATTAACCTGTTCGCGTTCTTTGAGCAGTTCTACAAATGTTTCTATGACATAGTCAATATGACTCACAGTGTATACCCTACGAGGTATGGCCAGTCTGACCAACTCAAGTGGAGGAGGAATCAAATTACCCTTATCATCATACTTACCAAACATTACTGAACCAATCTCACAGCTTCTGATTCCGCTCTTGAGGTACATCTCACATACCATGGCCTGACCTGGAAATTGATGGGGTGGTATGTGGGGATAAAATGCTTTGGCATCGATATACACAGCATGTCCACCCACGGGTCGGATCGTTGGAATTCCTAGTTTGTCCAATTTGTTTCCCAGGTAAGTTGTACTCTTTATCCTGTAGTGCAAGTAATCGGGATCAAATACCTCCTGTAATCCAATGCTGATGGCTTCCATATCTCTACCGGATAATCCTCCATAAGTAGAATAACCTTCTGTAATGATGAGTACCGTCCTGCATTTGATGGCCAGTTCAAGATCTTTTATTGCCAGAAAACCACCCATATTGACCAGGCCATCTTTCTTCGCACTCATGATACATCCATCTGCTAGGGCAAACATTTCCTGGGCAATCTCCCTGTATGTTTTGTCTTCAAATCCTTTTTCTCTTTGCTTAATGAAATAGGAGTTTTCAGCAATTCGACACGCATCAAGAATTAATAATAGTCCATGATCTTTACATATCTGAGATACTTCTCTCGCATTCTGCATGCTCACAGGCTGTCCACCTCCACTGTTATTGGTTACCGTAAGAATGACAGCACCTATATTCTTTGCACCGTACTTTTCAATATTCTCAAGCAGTTGAACTGTATCCAGATTCCCTTTAAATGGATAGACCAATTCAGGTTGCTTTCCTTCGGGAACCAGGCAATCAATTGCTGTTGCCTGGGAAAATTCGATATTGGCCCTTGTTGTATCAAAGTGGGTATTGCTAATGAACACTTTACCTTTTCCTCCCAGGTGGTTGTAAAGAAGATGTTCTGCAGCCCTTCCCTGATGAGTCGGAAGTATATAGGGGTATCCAGTCAGATCCAGGATCTCCTTTTCCATCCTTTGCCAACTCCTAGCACCCGCATAACTTTCATCTCCTCTCATGATTCCTCCCCACTGATTCGCACTCATGGCTGAAGTACCACTGTCTGTTAACAAGTCAATTATGACCTGGTCTGAGGTAAGTAAGAATGGATTGTTATGGGCTTTTTCTAAATAGCCTTTTCTTTCTTCTTCTGTAGTCAGCTTTATCTGCTCTACTACCTTGATCCTAAAGGGTTCAATCGTTACTTTATGATGCATTTTTATTTGATTAAGGTAACGCTGAAGGTAGGAAATTCCGGATGCTTAAAGAATGACTTTGGTCAGTAAAGGGAAGGTTTTTCGTAGACTTTGAGACTGCCTGCCTCTGGTAGGACATCGAGCCTGCCTGCCTCTGGCAGGACTTTGGGACATCGTGGACTTCCCCTTCTGGCAGGACTTTGAGAATGGAGATTGGATTAAACTACAAGAAATAACGGTTACATGCTATTAACAGTATTCTATTTGCCGAAAGGCAGCCTCATCAACGTCACATAACCATTGCTCATCACCATCAAGACATCCTGGAGTGCCTTGTAATCTTCAAGCGGATTGTCACTTACAGCTATCAGATCAGCTTCATACCCAACAGTAATTTGTCCGGTTACGTCACCTAAGCCTATTAACTCAGCAGCAGTTGTGGTAGTTGACTCTAAGGCTTGCCATACCGGCATTCCCAACCTAATAAATTCTTCCACTTCCTGTGAAACCCTGGATGTAGAAACAGCAGCATAGTCGTTATCCGCTCCTGTGGCAATCTTAACCCCAAGTTCAATCGCTTTTTTGATGGTTCTTTGGCTTTTAGGAAGCATGTATTGCCCACGCATATTAAGGACTGGGCCTTCATAGTCTCCTCCTGGTTCGACCAGATCTTTGATGGTCACGTAGGTTGGTACCAGGTAAGCTCCTCTTTTTTTCATCAATTCTAGGGTTTTATCAGAAAGAAAGGTTCCATGTTCGATGCTTAATGCACCTGCCTCTACAGCTGCATAAGAACCTTCATCTCCGTGTCCATGGATCATAACCGGGACATCAAATTTAGCTGCTTCCTCAACAACAATCCTTAATTGTTCAGTGGTATAAGTTTGCTCACGAGGATCGGTAGTAGGCAACCC
>JABDLO010000356.1 GCA_013002995.1 Saprospiraceae bacterium
CGGATGGAAAGCTCAAATTCAAATGAATATCATTATGGTGAAAAGTAAATACACCTTCCTTGTTGGTGGATTTGCTTTACTTTACTGGTTGAATTTGTCTTGCAACAAATATATTTGGAAAGGTTTCAAGCCAAGCTGAGTATGTTTTCCTTTTTTCTTGATAAAAAAGAAAGAAAAACCTGCCTGCGTGCCTTGGCAGGCAGGATCAAGGCTTGTGTCCTCGGCTACCTGCCTGCGTTGAAACTTCGGCAAGGCAGGCCCAAATAGACCTTGAAAACTAAAAATTTCATAAGGCTCCATTATAGCATTAAGGAAGTTGAAGAAATAAATACAAAAAACTCATTTAAGAACTGTATTAGTTATGGATCCACTTAGAAATTTTTTACGCTTTCTTCAGTCTTTTGGGTCCCAGCCTACAGACACGAGGCCATCACTATTAGGACTATATGATCGATTATCGGTCTAATTTCTTTAATATGAACGAATGGTCCGAAGGAATTCTGACAGGGTCAGAACAATGAGTGAACCGATTGTAAATTAAGCAGATGGGATGGCCAAATTCCCGCCTGGATAATTCAAATCGGGTAAGCTTCAAGAAATAAAAATGTTTGAGTTCTCGAATAAAGATTTTAGTTTCTTTCCAGTTTTTTCCGGCCTCGGGTGAAATCTTGGGGACCCAATGTTTGATGAAGCGTAAAAAATTCACCAGCGGTATCGGAGAGGAAGCGGTATTCAATATTAGAAAAGATTAATAGGATCTAGCTAGCATAGTATAAACGAGAAAAGTAGCCTTTGAATTTTTAGCGAAAGAAAACCAATTGGGTCAAGATTTTATCTAAGCCTTGATTTTTTGGTTACTTTTTTATCAAGAAAAAAGTGACACAACGATCACAAGAGCATCGCACAATAGAAATCTTACAACCCATGGACTTCCCTATTAAACAAAACCCTAAAACTCTCCAACAAAAAGAATAAACCATATTCGTTAAAATACATCCGACAACTCTCTATCTTCATCCAACAATAAAAACAAAAAAGTGTCACCCATCATATATTATTACATAAAAACCCTCCTTACAACCACCATACTAATTACCTCATTAAATATCCATGCACAGCATGATACCATCACCCACAATGGACTAAATAGAGGTTTCTTATTACACCTCCCTGAAGAATACTCAGGAGAATCCGATCTCCCTCTCATCATCGCCATGCATGGAGGCTTCGGCAGCCCCAACAATATCCAGAACCAATCTCAACTAAGCGTAAAAGCAGACGAAGAAGGTTTTATTGTAGTATACCCTGAAGGTGTAAAAGGTGGTGTATTGGACATCCGAACCTGGAATGCCGGTTGGTGTTGTGGCCACGCCAGTAATACGGATATAGATGACGTGGGATTCATCAGTGCATTGATGGATACCTTGATTTCTGAATATGCGATTGATACTACCAGGATATATGCTACTGGCATGTCCAACGGAGGCTTCTTGAGCTACAGACTGGCATGTGAATTATCAGATAGAATAGCTGCGATAGCTCCTGTTGCCGCATCCATGAGTATGGTAGAATGCAATCCCACCAGACCAGTACCCGTTATCAGTTTCCATTCTTTCCTGGACAGCAACATCCCTTATGAAGGCGGTGTGGGAGATGGCGTTTCCGATCATTACAATTCTCCTCAAGACTCTATTCTGAATACATGGGCCACCAACAATAAATGCCAGGCATTGAACGATACCATCACTGACAATGCAGAATACACCGAGATTCACTGGGGCAATTGTGATTGTATATCGGAAGTACAACATATCATCACAACGGATGGAGGCCATTCCTGGCCCGGCGGAAGAAAAACAGCCACAGGAGATGAAGTCTCTGAATTCATCAACGCCAATGACCTGATGTGGGACTTCTTCCAGCAATTCACCTTGGATTGCAATCAGACTTCATCTATTGACAATATCACTCAATCGTTGCACATCAAGATCTACCCTAACCCAGCTTCAAAAATCTTGAATATTGACTTCCCTGAGAATTACATTAACCAACAGGTTTTCATTTATAATATAAATGGACAAGAAATGATGAAAGCCTCAAATGTCACTACCATTGATGTGAGTGATTTATCGAATGGGGTCTATTTCTTAATGGTCAATACAGATGGAATTAAAAGGACAGGAAAGTTCTTAAAAACAAAATGATTTTAGTCCTATACTCAAACGCAACCCAAATAAAATCAAAATGCATTCTCAATTCAAAAAAAATATCCTTTTGTAAGCGTTTGATTATAGTAAATAGCAGTTATACACGATTATTTTTAAGACTTTTGTATGAGCATACAGATGTTAGCCACAATTTCAAAAGCAATTCAACATAAATGGTAAAGTGATGAATAAACAATTAGCAATTCTGATTTTAGTTATTCTTGGATTTTCAACTTTAAGTGCACAACACAAATACCTTAATCCTGATGTTGATCTGGAAAGCAGAGTAGATGATCTGATTAACAGGCTAACCCTTGAGGAGAAGGTCGATCAGATGCTAATGAATACTTCAGGTATATCCCGTCTTGACATTCCTCCTTATGATTACTGGAATGAAGCTCTGCATGGTGTCGGACGCTCCGGAAAAGCCACTATTTTTCCTCAAGCAATAGGTTTAGCAGCAACTTTCGACAACAATCTAATATATAGGGTATCATCAGCAATATCTGATGAAGCTCGTGCTATGTATAACGCTGCTCAAGCTGCCGGAAATTATAATACATATGCCGGGTTAACCTTCTGGACTCCTAATGTTAATATTTTTAGAGATCCACGTTGGGGCCGTGGACAGGAAACATATGGAGAGGATCCTTATCTGACA
The DNA here is from genome assembly GCA_013002995.1 of Saprospiraceae bacterium. Lineage (GTDB taxonomy): Bacteria > Bacteroidota > Bacteroidia > Chitinophagales > Saprospiraceae > JABDLO01. The sequence goes on from JABDLO010000356.1 coordinate 2,869, forward strand.
GGTTTATTAGGAGTTGCTTTTGTTAATGGATTACAAGGTGATGATCTTAACTATCTAAAAACAGCAGCATGTGCAAAGCATTTTGCGGTTCACAGTGGTCCTGAAAAGTTAAGACATGAGTTTGATGCTGTGGTTAGTCCAAAAGATATGCATGAAACATATTTACCGGCTTTTGAAGCTCTTGTTCATGCAGGTGTTGAATCTGTAATGTGTGCTTACAACAGAACCAATGGTGACCCTTGTTGTGCGAGTAACTATCTGCTTAAAGAAATATTAATTGATAAATGGAAATTTGAAGGACACATAGTGAGTGATTGTTGGGCTTTGGTGGATTTTTATTCAGATATTGGACATGGGACAGTTTCCAATATAGTTGAAGCTGCTGCACTTGCTTTGGAAAGTGGTATAAATGTAAACTGTGGAAACACGTATCCAGCTCTGGTAGAAGCTGTGGAGAAGGGTTATGTGAATGAATCTCTTATAGATGAAAGACTTAAACCTTTACTTAAAACAAGATTTAAACTTGGTATGTTTGATCCTCAAAATCTTAATCCATATTCCTCTATTCCATATGATGTTGTAGATAGCAAGGAACATAGGGCTCTAGCCCGTGAAGCAGCCTCCAGGTCTGTTGTCCTGCTCAAAAACAATGGTGTACTTCCTCTTAAAAATGATCTGAAGAGGTATTATGTTGTGGGACCTAATTCCGCCTCCATTGATGCCCTCTTAGGAAATTATTTTGGTGTTAATTCAAATATTGTTACGTTTTTAGAGGGAATCACAGCAGCAGTTGCTCCAAGCAGTCAGGTTCAATATAGTCCCGGAACTACCCTGGACAGAAAGAACGTCAACCCAGTGGATTGGTCAACAGGAGAGGCTGCTCAATCGGATGTTACGATTATTGGAATGGGGCTAACAAGACATATTGAAGGAGAAGAAGGAGAATCTATCTCATCTCCATATTTTGGTGATCGTTTAGACTATAATATTCCTGAAAACCAATTGGAATATCTTAGAAAAATTAAAAGTCATGGCAAACCCGTTATTGCCATTATTACAGGTGGATCCCCAATGAACGTTTCAGAAGTTCATGAGATAGCTGACGCAGTATTATTAGCATGGTATCCGGGAGAAGAAGGAGGAAATGCAATTGCTGACATCATATTTGGAAAGGTTTCTCCATCTGGTAGATTGCCCATTACTTTCCCGAAATCACTTGATCAATTGCCTCCATATGAAGACTATAATATGAAGGGCAGAACCTATCGATATATGACAGAGGAACCTATGTATCCATTTGGATATGGATTGAGTTATAGTTCATTTTTATACAGTGATCTAAAGCAATCGGCTTCAACAATTAAAGAAGGGGAATCCGTTGAGATAAGTTGCAACGTAACCAATCATGGGGATCATTCTTCAATTGAAACAGTACAACTCTATATTACCGATGATAAAGCCAGTGTTGATGCTCCGATATTTTCATTAAAAGGAATTAAGTCCATCGATTTAAAACCAGGTGAGAGTAAATCAATTTCATTCACAATTACTTCTGATATGCTTGAGCTGATCAATGACAAAGGTGAGTCGATTCTGGAAAAGGGTGATTTTACGGTTACCATATCAGGTAGTTTGCCGATAAAAAGAGCTATAGAGTTAGGTGCTTCTCAACCACTAAGAACAAAGTTAAAATTGAATTGAATGAATCACTTTGAAAAATCAGAATATTAGAAGTGTCTTCGAAGTACGGAACAGGCCCATGGAGCGATTATGCTGATAATTAAATGAACAATATTTACATACCCGAAATAATTAACTTCTTGACCACAATTCCGGAACCACTTTTTATCGCGACCAAATAGATTCCCGGGACCGCAGTTAGATGGAGCCTTTCATTAGAATTTACATTTACAAAGTGCTTTATTCGTATTCCTGTGGATGTATATAATTGAATATCCAGATTTTCATGTTGGCTGGGAAATTGCACAAAGAAATACCCTTCACTTATAGGGTTAGGAGCTATTAGGAATTCTTTTGGGTTCAGGGAAGAGATGCTTGTTGATTGATCCAGCATGATCTGAATGTCCTGTGGGGATGATAGATCCACTTCACTTTGGCGGGAAGAACTTTCAGTAGTTACAGTAACTTTGTATTTACCTTTAAAAGCTCGAAAATTAACCTTTCCATTACTATCTGACGATTTACTTTCATCAGTCCACCATTCATCGTATACCTTATCTATAAAAGCCTGACCTGAAGGTTTAACACTCCAATCATGGTTAAAAATCGGTGCGTTGTTCTTCCAGTGATTGCCATCCCAGAACCCCCACATCAAGAATGCATCTACTGCAGGATGACTATATATCATTGTCAAAAAATCAGAGATGTATTTGGCCTGTACAGAATCGTGCACCATAGGACTGATGTCAAATTCTGTAATCTTTATTCTTTTATTATACTTTTCGTAAAACTGATCGAGAACTTTTTCAATCTTGAGGATCGATGTAGGTTGTGATCCTATATGACATTGAAATCCGATCCCGTCAAATGAAACATCATTTTCTTGCATTTCAACCAAATATCCCTCATATCGGTTGGTTACGTTTTGTCCTGAACCACCACCAGATAAAACAATATAGTCATTGACATAAATTTTTAGATCCGGATTTAATTCTTTTGACTTGGAAAATATTTCCTGATATATCTCCCTTCCTGTTGTGAAGTCCGGGTCAGCTTTAAATATTTCTTCCAGGTCCCTATTGGTTGTAATCTCATTCAGGACATCCCATTCAGTTATTAGAGTTGATAATGTAGGATCAGAAAGCATTTCTTCCATCCTTTCCAATAACCGGGTCCTGATATAAGGTAAATTATTCTTATTCTGGTTAATATCATCTGGCATATTCCTGAAACCAGGCCAGAACAGCGTGTGTCCTCGCATATCTATTCCATTTTCTATCAGCCATTGTATTGCATTAATGGTCTGTTGAGGAGTGCCGAGCCATTCTTCCTCCCAGGCATCCCATTTTAAGGCATTTTCAGTTACACCGACATTAAATCCATGACCTCTGCCATCAAGATTGGTTACTTTCTCAACATATGTCGCATCGTAACAATTATTTCCAGGAAATCTACAAGCAACCAGCGCTGAGCCAAAACCAAAATCGTGTTCCAACATTTCAATTTTTACTTTTGCATCCTCAATAGGATTTCCTTCCTGGTCAACTACATTTATATTTAAATCCGCTTTTCGTAAATTTTCAATTCTTGAAGCTGCATCTGCTCTCCAGGAAGCATTCTCTTCATAACCTCCATATTTTGATGCTGTAAAACTTGAGGGTAAATCTTCTAAATTGTAACCGGTTCCCAGGTTCAGGGCTGTATATCCTCCGATATCAAAGTTTTGAGCGAGAGTGGCCAGGTGTATTCCCATCTGAAGTCCGGAAACTGGGTACCTCTGTGAAGATTTAAATGATATAAAATATTGATTCCAATCTTGAGTTAAATTCAAAGTAAGATAGAATTCCTTATCATAGGATGTAGTATGTTCCGCAAAAAGTAACAATTCAGAATCTTCACTGTTTTTCTTTGCCCAAAATGTAACAAGGATCAATTCATCCTTTTCGATGGTGTTTTGATTTTTAGTTCCAAATGCAGTATTCCAGGCATCAGTCCCAGGGCGGGTTACATTGATTGTAGATTGGTAGGAAAAATTGAAGTTATTTACTGGAGTAGATTCTATAGATATATTACCATATGTATATTGAGTATTGATATTATTGACTTCATCATCAAACAAGACAAAGGAAACATTGTCCAGTCCAAACTCTGATTTCAATTGCTGCAACAACTCCTGGTGATAGGTATCCTGTCCTGACAGAGAACTAAATATTAGAAGGTATATAAATAAATAATAAAATTTCATATGTCTTTAACACCACGTTATAAAGAGCCTCCATGATGGAGGCTCTTATTGAGAATTAATTTAATTACCTAATTATTACTTTATGAGAAAATGCACTTTTACCATTAATTGAGATATAAAGGATATACATTCCCGGCACCAATTGTTCAACTGGCATAATTGCAGAAGTTTTCCCATTGATTGCTGTTCCAAGGTTCTCTGAACGCACTACTTTTCCAGTGAAATCGATCATATTACCAATCATTATTCCGGACTGTTTTGAGTCAATTTCTAGATATAGTACGTCCTTGGCAGGGTTGGGATAAATCTTGCCGGAAGAAACTATATTATGGTCAATAACACTGACTGTATATTCTTCCCCAAATGAGATCCAATCTATATCAAGTGTTCCATCGAATAGTCCAGTGCCAGCTTTAATATACATTTGCAGAAACTGGATTCTTTTTCCATCTACAGAACAAGGCCCTGTTTCACAAGCTGTTCCACCGAATCCGCCATCAATATACTTTCCTGCATAATTATATTCAAGGACTTGATATTCAGTTGAAACCAATTGCTCAACACCAGCCTGAGAAGTTAAATATCCTGCATTGTCTTGTATGTCAATACGAAGTGGAAGATCATTTACGGATGATTTTGCCTTGATGAATAGTTTGTCACTATTGGATACAGCATTTACAATAAGCGAATCAGTGCCATCATGCATTTCATAAATAATCGGTGCATATGCTCCTGATGTACCATCTCCTGTAATAGTGAGAACACCATCTGCAGAAGTTAATGCCAATCCTCCATTATCAAAAAGGAAGTCCAATGATCCATCAGTAAAATCATCAGCATATTCATCAACACCTAGTGGGGTTTCTTCCTCTTCTTCCAGTGGTTCAAGTGTTGAAATCCAATCAATAGTCACTGTTCCATTAAAACCTCCATTATCAGGATCTATATAGACAAGAAAACTGCTTATTGTAGTACCATCAACAGCACAAGGCCCCATTGTACATGAAGTTCCTCCAAATCCACCGTCCGTGTATGTGCCTGTGAAATCATATTCAAGAATTGAATACTCTTCACCCACAGATAATTGTCTGGATGGATTGGTTGTGGCAAATCCTCCGGCATCTACAAGGTCAATTCTAAGAGGTGCACCGGCCACTGAAGACTTAGCCTTTACATATAACTTATTATTGGATGTCAAATCAAGTACAACAGCCTGATTAGCTGCTGTGTCGTGAGGTGTGTAAACAAAAGAAGAATAAGCTCCAGCTGTTCCGTCACCTGTTAATGTAAGCTCAGTTCCACTTTCCTCCACTGTAAATCCTCCGGCATCAGTCCAAAAACTTCTGTCCCCATTATCAAAATGATCATTATATGAAATTACATCATCCCCCATCGGAGCACCAAATGAAATAAAATCTATTTCAATATCACCCATAAATCCTCCATCAGCAGGATTTGGATATAATAATACGGTGCTAATGACTTTTCCATCAACCTCACATGGGCCAGTCTCACAAGGAGTTCCACCATAACCGGCATCGATATATGCACTTGTAAAGTCAAGCTCAAGAGTGACAAAATCCTCTTCAAGTAACCTGGTAAAAGAAGGTTGAGATGTTACATACCCTGTAGTATCCACCAGGTCAATTCTCAACAAAGTGTTGACTGCATTAGATTTAGCCCTTATAAATAGCTTATTATTTCCTGTGGCATTTACGGTAATGGGTATTCCAGCATCCTTATCATGAACAGTATATGCAACTGCTGAAAAAGGATCGTCAACACCATCTCCTGTTATTATCAATGAGGAGTTATTGAAAGATAAATTATATGCACCCGAAGTGCTTATGAAATCTGAATTCTCACTAAAATGGTCTCCATAAACCAATTCAAGATCTCCTCCAGTATCTTCAAGTGCAGTTCCTACTGAGATGTAATCTATTTCGACATCCCCTACAAATGCTTCAACTCCAGGATTTACAAATAAGATCATATTGGAAATACGATCCGGATCTACTGGACAAGGCCCGGTGGTACATGCCGTCCCGCCATATGCCAGATCCTGATAAGAACCTGCATAGTTATACTCATATGTTTCCCATTCGTCAGTAATTAACTTGGTGATACTCCCTGCTGTGGTCACAAAACCATTGATATCTTGCAAATCCAGTCTTACTGAAGTTCCTGCTACTGAAGATTTCATTCTGACATATACTTTATCATTACCTTCTCCCACTGAAACATCAGTAGTGTCACCTGTTGCCGGGTTGTAAAACAATAGATTTACAGGGTCCCATTGTCCATTAGTTCCATCCCCTCTAATGGTCCAGATAGAATTATCTACCGTATTGACAAGCCCCGGAGAAGCACTTCCCATATAATTCAAGCTGATTGTATCAGTAAAATGGTCCTGGAAAATACTAGACGTAGGTCCAACATCCGGCTCAGAGCCGACTGAAATGAAATCAATTACTATTGTACCTGTATAACTCCCTACACCTGGATTTATATAAAACTGGAACTCTCTTATTTTAGTGCCGTCAACTGGGCATGGTCCTTCAGAACAAGCTGTGCCACCATAACCTCCATCCATAAACCCATTAGTGAAGTCAAACTCAAATACGGTATAGTCGTTAATGAGCGTTTTGGTTATCCCTGCAAGCGTTGTAGAAAAACCAGCTGAATCAATGGCATCCATTCTCAAGGATGTACCATTTATACTTGCTTTGGCTCTGACAAATATTTTATTATTCCCGGTAATATCCACCAATATTTTCTCGCCATTTTCATCGTGAGGAGAATATCCAAATACTTCCCATGCACCTGAACTCCCATCACCTGTGATTGTCCATTCTCCATCTGCTTCCTCACCTGAATACCCCATATTATAGTAAACTTGATCCTGGAGGTCATTATCAAATTCATCCAGGTAAACCTGTCCAAGGACATTAAACCCAAGGCTTATAATAAATAAAATAGAGAGTAGTGTTTTTTTCATGATTTGCAGCTTTAATTGATTTGTATAAATTTTAAATTGTCTATGTTCACTTCAAGTCGTCTATTAGTCCTAAGTTCATTGTAAAGATGCAGCTTGACTACCCTGATCTTTGAAGGATCTATTGTAAATCCATCTACATCTTTAAATCTATTGAGAGGTATACTCTCTGATTTCCATCCGCTTCCATCAACATGTATCGTATGAGTAAAATCATTAGGCGAGCCATTACGCTCGGCTAGTACAATGATCAAGTGTGTTTTATCTGAACCATTATTATTGATGTCCAATTCAATAAATGTATTATCAATATCGCTATTAATTTCAAAAACTGAGAAAACTTCAGGATCATTAGAATGACTCTCTGTTCCACCTATCCAGATCGATCCTGGATCTATACCTGATATTTTGAGGTAATTTCCTTCTATAGGAGCTGGATTACTACTTTGCACTGCAGTATTTACATTTTGATCTATGTTTCCATAGAACAGCCATTTTTCCGTTTCAGACCTGAATCCATTTCCATCAAAATCATTCACAAGAATATCTGTGGTCGAGAAGAACACTTCACCCGTAAGTGCAGAACCACCATTGGCCTTTACTTTAATTCTTCCCTTTTTTACATTTGAAGGAACTTCAACGAGAATTGAATCTTCCTGGCTGTGAATTATATTTCCTGGAATACTATCAAAGAATAAAATTTCCAACGGTTCGAAAAAATTCTTACCTAATATGGAAACCAGTTCTCCTTCATTAGCTGACTTAGGATTAAAATCAAAAATTTCAGGAGGTTCAAGCGTTACCCTAAACGGAAATGAAGTTTCTCCAGCTTCAGTCTGAATAACCACCTGGTTTTCTCCAAGAGGGGCCTGTTCAGGAACTCGAAAAAGAAGGGCCGTATTAGTACCAAATGAAGGATTAAAATTAGCCAGTATTTCATTATCAAAATGAATAGAGGTCAATTCATCGAAATTCATTCCTTCAACGGTAATAAGTGTTTCTTTTGGTCCGAAATCCGGACTAAAAGACAATATCTCAGGACCTTCAGCTTTAGTGCAACTTAGCATTAAGCTAATGAGGCTGAAGCCAATAAGCGGCAATATAATATTAGAGATATTTGATGATTTTTTTCTCATACTAGTAACCTGGATTTTGAGTCAAGTTTTTATTGATCGCTATCTCTTGAGAAGGTATGGGAAATAATACATTAAACTCCTGCATTGCTTTCCCATGCAGAAGCATAGTTTCCCGAACTTTACCCGATCTGAGTAGGTCAAACCAACGATGTCCTTCAAATGCAAATTCCCTCCTTCGCTCATCATAAACCTCTTCAATGGTAACAGAACCTGCAGTTTCAATCCCTGCACGGATTCTCACTTGATTGTAAGCATCCAATACATCTTCAGTTACACTTATACCTCCATTTCTTGCACATGAAGCTTCAGCTAACATTAGAAGCACATCTGAATATCTAATTACATGGAGATTTTGAGGTGTACTCATAAAACACACATCTGCTCCCCCTCCAATGACATATTTCTTAATATTGATACCACTTCTTGATGCACCTGAAGCAGGATAAGTGTATCCTCCATCTTCCGAGTTGATCATCGGATAATGATCTGCAGGTGTCATTATGGTGTGATATTTCCTTTTATCCTCTGATGAATATATTCCTCTTAATGTAGTTCCCGGATTATCTACCTGTGGACTGGTAGGAATCTGAGATCCCCAACCATCAGAATTTTTAGTGATCCCTTGCCCCCATGGTGCAAAGAATGCCTGTAATGCATTTCCTGTACCACCAGGACCGCAACCAACATATTGGATTTGGAATATTGATTCAGCATTATTGTCGCTCACATCACGGAGCCAGTTATCACCAAAATCATCCATCAACTTATACCTGCTGGATGATATAAGTTCTCTGCATAGATTCATACACTCATCATAATTCCTAATAGTTAAATATACCTTAGCCAGCAATGCTTTGGCTGCATCACTTGTGGCCCTCCCGGATTCTGAAGTAACTCTGACTGCGGGAAGATGTTGTGTGCCACTTTGAAGATCTTCAATGATAAAATCATAAACCAGATCAACAGGATCTCTAGGGACAAATACATCACTATCTATCGTTGCTACATCTCTGATGATGGGAACAGCTCCATAAATTCTTACTAAATCAAAATAGGAAAATGCCCTTAAAAATCTTGCTTCAGCAAGGTAGGAAGCTTTAATCTCAGAATCCATTTCTATATCTGGCACCCATTTCAATATTTGATTAGATAGGGTGATTGCTCTATAGTGTTCCGTCCAGAATTCTGCATTAGGCAAATTGTCTGGATTAATAGTGAAGTTGTCAATTGGAGAAAAATCAGGATCGTTACCTCCTGTTGTAGTGTTGTCAGAAGGAATTTCAGTGATCATCCAGGATTTACCATACCAGTTGACACCTTGCATTACACTGTAAATTGAGATCACTCCCAGGTTAGCTTCACTAGCAGTTGTGTAAAAAGAGCTTTCAGTAATCTGATCAAGAGGGTCTCTTTCAAGGAACTCACTACAAGACCCTAAGAGAAATATTACAGTCATTGCGAATACAAGTGATGTTCTTTTCTTCATGATCTTAAAAATTTAAGTTTAACCCAAAAGTATATGACCTGGCTACAGGAAACCGGCCATTATCGACACCACTAATCAATGGATTTTGATTAAAGGATCCGATCTCAGGATCATAACCTGAATAATTAGTCAGTGTAATCAAATTCTGCCCACTGAGATAAATTCTAAAATGTGATATTCCACTTACTCCGAGTACATCATTAGGTATGGTATATCCAATGGAAAGATTCTGTAATTTCAGGTATGAGCCATCTTCAACAAATCTGTCAGAAACTCTTCTGTTTGAATTGGGGTCATTACCATTTGACCTTGGTTCAGAGCCATCCGGGTTGTCAACAGACCATCTATCAATGATATCAACGGACTGATTATGCCAGGCACCAGTTCCTGCCAGATCTCTCCTCAGCATATTATATACCTCATTCCCATATACTCCTCTTATAAAAATGTTGAGGTCAAAGTTTCGATAATTGATATCATTGATCAAATTAATCGTAAAATCAGGATGAGGACTACCTATAAATGTTTTATCAAGATCATCGATAACTCCATCTTCATTAAGGTCTTTGAATTTTATATCTCCGGCCCGTGTACCAATTTCCTGGAAAGGGGCTTCAGCGATTTCAGCAGCATTCCTAAAAATCCCTTCTACCTGATGACCATAATACTGGCCAATAGGCATGCCCTCAACAGTTCTGGTCACTGGAACTCTTTGGATAATACCTGTTAATACACCAGTCGATCCCAGGTCAATAACTTCATTTCTGTTGACAGAAAGATTGAAGGAGGATTTCCAGTTGAATTTCCCTACAAAGTTTTGTGTATTGAGGGTAAATTCAACTCCGGAATTTCGCATTTCTCCAATGTTGATAAAAGGAGGGTTTAATCCTCCAGCAGTTGCAGGTAAAATTGCAGGCAGAAGCATGTCCCTTGAACTCTTATTATACAGATCCAATATCAGCTCAAGACGGTTATTGTAGAAACCGATGTCTACTCCTAAATTGGTCTGTACTGAACTTTCCCATTTAACATCTTCATTGGCAATATTGTCAGGTGCAAATCCTGTCACCAATTGATCCCCAATAACTACATTAATAGGCTGAAGATTGGCAGCAAAAGAATATAGACCAATTTCCTGATTTCCCACTGCACCATAACCAAGCCTCAATTTGAAGTTGTCAAGAATTTCAATATCATCTAGAAATGCTTCATTGGATATTCTCCAGGCAAAAGCCAGGGATGGAAACAATCCAAATTTGTTATTAGATCCAAATCTTGAAGATCCATCAGCTCTTAATGTTCCAGTAAGAAGATATCGATCATCATAACCATAATTCAGTCTGCCAAAATAAGATAACAGAGCCCAGTGACCTGATCCTCCCTGCACCACTTGGGTGCCGGCATCTCCCAGGTTGAGCTCTTTTAATTCATTGGTCGGTAAATTGTCTCTTGTTGCATAGATCCATTCATATTTTCCTTCCTGTGCTTCGAATCCTCCCAGTAAGGTGACCTTGTGTTTTTCAGAAAAAGTGTTTTGATAAGTAAGAAGGTGCTTATTTATCCAATACAAGCTATTGCTGTTATTTCTTCTTACTCTTGATTTTCTACTTTGTGTACCCCTTTCGAAGGCAGGCCAGAAAGTATTATGATTGGTATAAAGAATATCGGTTGCTACTTCCATCCGATATTTTAACCATGGTGTAAATTCTATTTCAGAATAAAAACTTGCGAGCAATCTGGTTTTCCTGTTCACATCCTCAACTTCCAAGGCATTGGCAAGTGGATTATCAAAGGTGAGAACAATATTATTCCCACTCGGTGGGGCTCCATAACTTCCGTCAAGTGTTCGTGCCGGAACCATCGGGGGAGTCAGTAGAGCTGTATATATGACTCCGTTGCTATTGTCATTGAAAGTAACGTTTTCTTTTGTTTTGGATGCGAGGATGTTGACGCCAACTTTAATGTTATCATTATAAGAATGATCTACATTGATCTTTCCTGAATGTCTGGTAAAATCGGAACCTTCAACGATTCCATCTTTTTGATGCAGGCCACCATTAAATGAAAAGCGTGTCTGAGCATCACCTCCTGTAATAGAAAACTGATGGTTGTGAGTAAACGCATTTCTAAAAATTACATCCTGCCAGTTGGTGCCTTCTCCCAGGAGATCAAGATTCTCAAATTCTTCAACAGTACCCACATTAACATCATTGATGTATTCAGCATACTGTCTTAAATTCATAACTGGGATAGACCGCTCCAATTGTTGCAAGCCTATGTAGCTTTCATATGAAACATTACGTTGACCTTCCTTTCCTTTTTTAGTAGTAATTATGACTACTCCATTAGCAGCTCTGGCTCCATAGATGGCACTAGCAGAGGCATCCTTTAATATTTCAACAGACTCTATATCATTAGGATTGATCGTAGTCAGAGCATTGGTATATTGTCCTCCACCGTCGCTCTCGAAGGTTGCAGAAGTTCCGGAATTATCATTAACTATTGGGATTCCATCTACAACATATAAAGGTTCAGAAGTAAGGGTCGATCCTGTACCTCTTATCCTGATGGACATGGCTCCTCCCGGAGCACCACTGTTTTGAGTAATATATACGCCTGCAGAACGACCTTGTATAGCTTGTTCCAGGCCCGTCGTAGGAAGTTGTTTTAATTCTTCTTCTGCAATTCTTGATATGGCACCTGTTAAATCACTTTTCCTCTGTGATCCATAACCAACCACAATAACTTCCTCCATCAAATTGGTGTTTCTAGAGAGATAAACTTCATATGGTCCCTGACCAGAAACTTTTATCTCTTTACTTACATATCCTATATAACTTACTTCCAGGATAGCATCTTCGTCCACAGAAAGTTGAAATACGCCATCTATATCGGATACTGTTCCATTATTTGTTCCCATTTGTAAGACGTTGGCACCGATGAGAGGTTCAGAAGTTTCTGCATCTTTAATAGTCCCATACACCTTAATCTCAGCGAGGATTGCATTAGTGAGAATCTCATTATTGGTTGATGTTGAACGAGGTTTAATTGCATACGTACCGGCACCTAATTTCTTATAGGTCAGATTGGTAGATTGAAGAAGCACATCAAGGTTCTCTTCAATGGTTGATTTTGGTTCAAAATTTTCAATTTTCAGATCGTTAACATGCTGAGCATCGAATACAATATTTACCTGATATTGAGCAGACAACTTGTTTAGAATGGTGCCAAGGTCTTCAGACATACTACTCTCTTGTACGAAGTACAGAGGGCTTTCAGCATAAATATGATTTTTAAATTTTGACAGAATGCCAACTATCAGAATAATTTTAAATATAAGAAGGAATTTGTTTGCTCTCATATTATTTAAGAATAATTTGACCTGCATCTTCAACCATATCTATATTATATATTACAGCAATCGCTTCCAAAAGTAGATGCGGATCATTTTGGTAAACATTAGCTGATATTTTCCTGCTTTTTAAACTTGAGTTTCCTAAGGCTACTTCAAGACCATATGAATGTTTGAGTATTTCGAGAATGTTGCCCAATTCTTCATTTTGAAAGGAGAGCTGACTTGTCCTCCATGAGTCATAGGCCCTGATATCGGCATCATGTACAATGGACATACCCTGTAAGGTATAATTCAAGACATCACCGGGTTCCAGATCGAAATTCTTATCATTAATTTCGAATGCAATCTTTCCTTCCTCCAATAGTATTTGTGCACTGGTGGAGTCGCATTTCACAAGAAATTTAGTACCAAATACTTTTACCTGTCCTTTCGGCAAATGGACAAGGAAAGGCTTAATTTTATCTCTTGATTTTTCTACTTCAAAAAAAGCTTCTCCCTCCAACCATACTTCCCTAAGATTACTATCTGTCCAGGATTCCTTAAATTGAAGTGTACTGTTCTTACGTAAATCAATTTTACTTAAATCAGAGAGCATCATTGACAATTCATTGCCTTCTGCTGTCTTACTTACCATTTGATATTCCTCTCCACTACTTGTTATAAAATTGTGGACAAGAAATCCTAGAATGAAAACTATAGTAACTGAGATGGCTCCCTTTCTCCAAACGGGTGATAAATACCTAATTGGTTTGTTCTCATCTTTAGGTGAGGTATTGGATAGACCCAACATCAAGATAAGGACCTTAGCCTCATCGGTCATTGGTGCTTTATCCGGAAATTGTTTTTTATAACGATCCCATTTTGTCTTGCTTGCCTTTGAACTTTCAAAACAATATTCCTGAAAACTTTCATCAGCTGCAAAATCCTCAACTTGATTGTAGTCATTGATATGAGGCATCCTTGAGTTATCTTTTTGAAGTCATTTAAGAATACAATCAATATCTACGACAAAAACATTGTGGCTATTGATCGTCAGCTTTTTTTAGTCCCAGATATTCCACATATGAAACAAAAAAATAGCTTCGTCAATAACCACAAGCCTTATGTCTCGATATATCGCTGCATTCTTAAATGACTTCTTTATAATAAAGAGCACCTCAGTTAATATTTTTACTATAAATATTTAGACTTTTTAGTAAAAGGATCGAATTTTTTTAATCGAGGTATGGATTTGATTGTATACGGTTCTTTTTGAGACCCCAAGTCTATTGGCGATCTCATCATAACTCATCGATCGATAAAATCGCATAGTAAGAATGGTCTTCTCGCTTTTAGAGAGGACTTTAAATGCTTTCTTAATCTGGATAGAAGATTGAATGGTAGTTTGTGATTTGATCAATAGATCTTCATATGAAGGCACAGATAGGTCAATAAGCTTTGAGCTATCATATTCTTCTTCTGTTTTTGCCTTAAGTTTTCTTAATACTTCTCTCCTGAGAGATACGGTAAGATAGGATTGTGGATTATTCGCATTGAGAATTAATTCTCGATTTTGACAGAACTTCAAGAACAGATCCTGGATGCAATCTTCAATCAACTGACGATCATGACACAGTCCTGAGCCGATCCCGAGGAGCCTATCATACTCATCATTAAACAGAGAAACAATCTCATCGTTTTTATTTCTACCATGTTTTAAACGATCCAGCATCAGCATCAATTGATGCTAGAAAGTTAATATTTAAAATCGAAAATTTTTATGATCTCTATCATATAAAAATCAATATAAATTATTAACAAAAATTAGGTTAATCAGATTCAGAGAATATAAATATTAAATCCTTCCAGAACGCATTAATGTAAAAAATGGTTATCCATATTAATCATGTTTTATCAATTCTAGCAAGATATGCGTTCTAATTTCAAACAGGTTTTATTCTTATTTATCGTGCTGACATTCTTAAATGCACCAATAATTAAAGGCCAAGATTTACCGTGGGTAAAGGTGGTTGGCAACCAATTTGTTGATGAAGTTGGCAACATCATTCAATTCAAAGGATTGAATACAAGTGATCCTGATAAGCTGGATGATGAAGGACAATGGAGTGTTGAATATTTTAGACAAGTCAAGAGTTGGGATATAAATATTGTCAGGTTTCCTATTCACCCTGAAGCATGGAGAAAGAGGGGCAAAGAGGCATACTTTCAATTATTGGATAAAGGGATAGAAATGGCCAGAGGTGAAGGGCTTTATGTTATTTTGGATTGGCACAGCATTGGAAATTTAAGATCAGAAATTTATCAACATCCCAGGTATAATACCACAAAACGAGAAACATTTGAATTTTGGATTGAGATGGCTCAACGATATGGAAATAATCCAACTGTAGCCATGTTTGAATTATTTAATGAACCGACCCTGGGAGGTGGAAGGTTTGGAGTTTGTACCTGGTCCGAGTGGACAGAGATTATGAAGGAATTGATCATTATCATCAGAGCACATGGAGCTAAGAATATTCCATTGGTTGCGGGATTCAATTGGGCATATGATCTAACAGAAGTTGTGGATCATCCTATTGATGCTGAAGGCATTGCCTATGTCAGTCATCCATACCCACAGAAAAGAGATCAGCCCTGGGAGGATAAATGGGAAGCTGATTTTGGCCATGTAGCAGATTTATACCCCGTAGTTTTAACGGAGATAGGATATTGCGGCGAAAACGATGAAGGTGCTCATATACCGGTCATTAGTGATCCCTCCTACGTCACAAAGATCTTAGATTATGTTGCTCTCAAAGGGATGTCTTATACTGTATGGGTCTTTGATCCTGCCTGGTCTCCAATGTTGATCAAAGACTGGGATTTCAATCTAACGGAACCCGGTAAGGTATGGAAAGCAACCATGAAAAATTAAATAAATTGATTTATTCAGTCAATTTTCTGACAGTGCCGTGAGCAACCCACAAAATCAAATCTCTCAACCATCTCAATCAAAAGTAAACCCTCAATCAAAACTCTAAAACAAAACTCAAGAATCCCCTTTCAATAAAAAACTACATCCTTTTGCGATTCAACCCCTACCCTTACCTAAATCAAACACTCCAGCAGGTATATCCCCAGTATTTTAATATCAGAAATTACCTGTAAGAATGATATTTGAACATATAATCCAAACATTGGCAGAAAGATTTCCTAATAACACGGTATTTCTAATTGTACTATTTTTCCTTACCCATCTTTTAACCCTTGAGGCAAGCACCGCATTAAACACAGCATATCCACAATCAGACTCGAGCTGTGAGATAACAAAATCAACAAAAACCCAACCTGAAAGAAGCCTTTAAAAGAATAGAAAAAGTCAAAAATTAAGGGGCTGGCACTTTGAACCTTTCTGGTCTTGGTTTGACTGTACTTCCTAAAGAATTGTTCGAGTTGACCCAATTGAACTACCTTTATTTAAATTACAATATCCTCGATAGTCTTCCACCTGAATTCACTATGAATTGAATAGTTATGTTCATACAAGTCAGTAGCATTTGAATTTTTAGCATGAACGCACGGTCTGAAAGAATATTAATGTAATTATTATAGTGAGAGAACCACAAGTAAACCTTGTGGGTGCGTGGGCGAATCAATTGGGTCAAGAAATCATCCAAGCCTTGACTTATTGCCTGCCCGTCCCTTTAGTATTGTAAGAGATTAATATTTAATCATATTACAATAATCATTATGTATAGTTTTTCTTTTTGCTTCTTTTTCTTTTTGTGAAATTAACACTTGACTGT
>JABDLO010000379.1 GCA_013002995.1 Saprospiraceae bacterium
AGTAACATCATCGATGACAAACACTCCCCTACCATGTGTACCCATTACAAGAGAATGATCCCTCTTATGAAGGGTTACATGATGTACAGCAACAGGTGGCATATTATTGGTGAAATGTGACCATGAATCACCTCCATTGATCGTGATAAACAACCCCATTTCTGTTCCTAAATAAAGCAGGTCAGGATTAACATAATCTTCCTGAATGCTTCGACAAAAACCTTTTATTTCGTCAGTGACAATGCTTGTCCAGGTACTTCCTCCATTTGTAGTCTTAAAAACATATGGATTCATATCATTCTTCGTGTGACCGTCAAATACTGCATACGCCGTATTTACATCATGGCTGCTGGGTTCAATATGGTATACCCATGTATTTGCCGGAAGGCCTCTGATATTCCTGGTTACATTTTTCCAATTTTCTCCTCCATCCATGGTTACCTGCACATTACCATCATCGGTTCCTGCCCAAATCACATTCTCATCTAGTGGAGATTCACCGATAGTAAAGACTGTACAGTGATTCTCAGCACCTGAATTATCGGTACTTAACCCACCACTTTCAACCTGATTTAATTTTGATTTATCATTGGTTGTAAGATCTGGAGATATCTTCCTCCATGTCTCACCCATATCATCCGACTTATGGACAAATTGTGATCCCACAAAGAAAGCATCAGGATTGTGTAACCCAGTCGCAATGGGAGTATTCCAGTTGAACCTCAACTTAGGATCTCCTTCTTCAGGATAAGGTTTTACAATCTTTGATTGATTTCTTTCAATATTAACTCGCCATATCTGATCTGCACCCTGCATCTCTGAATACACAATATTGGCATCCTCAGGATGAGGATATACCCTAAAACCATCTCCAAAACCGACACTTCTCCAATCTCTTGAGCTGATTCCTCCATCTGAAGAGGAAGGTCCTACCCATGACCCATTATCCTGCAGTCCACCATACACGTTAAATGGTTTTTCATTATCCACTTCTACATGATAGTATTGAGATAATGGTAGATCCTGACACATGGCCCATACATTGCCGCCATCAACTGAACGATAAGTTCCACCATCACAGCCCAGGTAAACACGGTTTTTGTCACCTGGCACAAAATGATAATCATGGATGTCAGCATGTACACCGCTTCCGATTGCTCTGAATGTTTTTCCGCCGTCTTTACTTAGTGAACCCATCAATCCTGCCTTGGCTACAATATTTGGATCATTAGGAGAAACTACAATTCTGGAGAAATAGAACGGCCTTACTGCAAGCTCAAAATCATTATTGATCTGAGTCCATGAAGCTCCTGCATCTTCTGATTTATACAATCCTTTATCCGCATTTTCTTCAGACTCAATGACTGAATAAAGGATATCACTATTAGAGGGTGCAACTGCAAGAGCAATCCTACCTAGTTTGCCTTCAGGATATCCGTTATGGATCTTATTCCATGTTTTTCCGCCATCTATACTTTTGTAAAGAGCACTATTTTCTCCTCCAGAATTGAAAGACCATCCGGTCCTTCTGAAATCCCACATTGAAGCATAAAGAACATCAGGGTTATTAGGATCCATGACCAGGTCTGAACAACCGGTACTTGGGCCGATGTAAAGTATCTTTTCCCATGACTTTCCTCCATCCATAGATTTAAATACTCCTCTTTCATCGCTATCACCCCATAAGGCTCCCAATACTCCAACATAGACCGTCTTGTTGTCACTCGGGCTGATTTCAATGGCTGCGATTCTGTCACTTTTTTCAAACCCTATTTTGTTCCAGCTCTTACCGCCATCATTACTCTTGTATAATCCATCCCCTATGGATACGCTGTTTCTGGTCCAGATTTCTCCAGTTCCTACCCAGATCTCATTGTCCGGATTAGTAGGATCTACTGCCACACATCCAATAGATTGGATGTAGTCATCAAATATGGGATTGAAAGTAATACCACCATCTGTGGTTTTCCATACACCACCTCCTGCAGAACCTACATATAAAATATTACCATCCTCAGGATGGCCTTCAATATCAATAACCCGTCCACTCATCTTGGCAGGTCCTAAATGTCTGGCCTGGATATTACCGAATAGGGCTGATCCTTTTAACTCAACCTTATCTTGTGAATAACCCGGAAATAAGAACAGACTTAAAATGAATAGTACTAATACTCTTTTCATACTGACTTGTGATTTTTAATTAATCGGATCTGAATTTTCCGATGGATTCATTGGTTTTTATAACAAAAACTGGCTTGCGCGTAAGGTACACACAAGCCAGTGTTAAACAGATTTTTATTTCTTTTCTTCCTCAGCCTTTTTTTCCGGCATTTTGAAGGTATCATCGGGCACTTCAACATTCAATTCTATATTATCAATTGAGATATTGAATACATCCATTCCATTGATTCTCTGAGCAATCGTAAAAGCAAAGTAAACACCATTGACCTCATCGTAATCACTTAGATAAGTCTCAGTAGCTGTACCTTTTTGTGGTCCTACCAATGCATAATCTCTCTGCATGATGGGCACAAAGCTTTCCTTGTCAAAGAAATAGATAGATGCGTTCTCTTCTTCTTTCCCATCAATTGTGACAGGACTTCTGGTTAGCTTCAGTTTGAAACAAGGCACTCCTTCAACCTCCTCTTCTCCTTGTAATTCAAGGGTGTGTCCTTTATCCTTATAATCGAGAAAAGCATCCGGGAAGCTTGATTGTTCCTTCATGATATCAGAAGATTGCTGATCCATAGCCTCTGCTTCCATTGTCATAAAATTGGTGGTCCATCCGGTTTCACCGTCAAAAGCCATCTGAGTAATCTCTTGACCTTGAAATACAATATCAATACGTTGCTTATTGGGAGCTTCAGAAAGCATGGTCACCGGAAGATCCATTCCCTGAACCTTTGCTTTGGCGGTAGCTTTCATTGATTTTATCGCTGCTACATTATCTCGCCCTCCTATCGTCTCGAAATAGTTATCGATTATTTCGTCAACGCTCTGGGCTTGAAGGGTAACATTTGAGGTAAATAAAATGGCAAATGCTGCCATAACAGTTAAGAGTTGTTTCATGTGTTAAAAATTTTTCTTTTAAAACGAAATAAATAAAAAATTTCTGCACCCATGGAATCGCTCCGATAAATCTCCGCTTTCGCAAAAATTTTAACCATCCATACCAGGTATAGTTTCAGATGCTGAAAATTAATGCTCATTTCATCTGTTGTTAATTTAATTATGCTTCATTTAGAAAATAAGATGTGATTCATTGCATCGAATAAAGATCAATGAACAATCAACATTATGAATTAAAATTAGGTATTAATAATTCCCTTAAGCTTTATAAATCGACAGAATTGGGATTTTTATCTGTTAAGGACTGTGATCAGTGGAAGTTGGATAGCAAGAAATATGTTGAAGGGTTGAAAGATACGGGTTAATATTTCACACGCTCCCAAGTAATGTTTCGATATTCAAATGTTGCTATTATAATTTATTTCTTCCCCATCTGACATATCTAACCCAATGGTTCGCTATCTTGTGAAAATGAATCGGAAATGTATCTTACTGGTGATTTTAGTAACATTGATGTCTTGTAGTTCTTCTTTAAAATTTAAGACTCAGGCAGTAAGGTCATCTGCACCACAACAAAGTTTCCTGTTTGGATCATCAACCAATGATATAACACCACCTCCCGGATTTCCAATGGGAGGTTTTGGTTCTGAAGGAAGAATTTCAAGAGGTGTATGGACACCTCTTAAAGCGGCAGCTTTTTATTTCCAGGATCCCGGTGGAAATCAATTCGTTTTAGTGAGTTGTGATCTATGGTCTATTCCATTGGGACTTTCTCTCAGAGTCGGAGAGTTATTGAATGAAGAATCTGATCATACCTATCACCTGGGAACCCCACAGATACTGATTTCCGCAACGCATACTCATCATTCTCATGGAGGTTTTTCTACATCTGAAGCTTATAACGCCCTTGCGACTCCTGTGGCAGGGTTTGATGAAAATCTTTTCAATCATCTTGCATTAAGAATTACTCAAACCATTAAGGAAGCCATTGATAATAGGCGTGCTGCCGTTATCGCAAGATGGCAACACTCCCTTGAGGGACTTATCAGAAACAGAAGTTATAATGCTTTTGACAGAATTGACCCAACAGATAGTCTTGAAATCACTTCGCATGTGGATCATGCAGATCAATATTTTCCGAGTCAAGGACTTCCTGTTCACGTGACTCGTGAAGAACAATTCACTGCCGTAGATCCATATGTGACTTCGCTGTTGTTTTATCCTCAAGGTGCCACCACAGCTGACCCTATGGCCATGATTAATTTCTGTTCATTTCATCCCACAGTACTGGGCACCCATAATGAGCTTTATAGTAGGGATGTTATGGGTGTAATTGACAACCGAATAAGGAAAAAGATGGGTTGGTGGAATACAGATATTGGATTTATAAATGGATCTGAAGGAGACATATCCTGTAATTGGTATCAACAAGATCTTAAGAATGCTTTAGACATCGGAATTGCAATGGCTGATAGCATTTTGTCCTCTTCACGATCATCTTTCCCCCTTACGGGAAATGTACAATTGTCGTACGAAATAGTTACTATTACTGATAGAGATATTGCTATTCCATTCACAGGAAGTGTACCTCCCTGCTTTAATCAACTGCCTAAACGAACTGCTAAAGAACCCTACCCGGGCATCGGAACAGTAGGAGGTGCAGAGGATGGAAGAACTGATCTTTTCTATAAAGGATTAAAGGAGGGGATGACTTCAACTCAGTGCGAGGAAGGACACGGAAACAAAATGATAGCACTAAAAGCAACGGTGGAACATATGTTTGCAGCATTACCGGCACCTATTCATCCGGCTATTGAATATGTATTTAAGAAAATGATCAAGGATACCGCTCCCAGGAGCTTACCAATAGGAGTTCATTCCATTGGAGACATCAGTATAGTCAGTTTGCCAGGAGAAATTACGACAACACTCGGTTATAAAATCAGATCAGCTGTTGCAAATGCTAAAAACTATTCAGACTATCATCAAGTATTGCTTGCAGGATTAACGAATGAATATTTGTCATACTTCACTACCCCTGCTGAATATGCTGAACAGGAATATGAAGGAGCATCTATGATGTATGGGTTTATGGGAGGTTCTTTCCTGGAACAGGAAGCAGGAAGAATTGCATCTTCTTCCTCTGCAAAATTCGAAAATGAATATAAGTTCAAACCCGGAAAAAACCTTCACTTGCACACGAAGCAAAATTTTAAAATTGAAAACTGGACCATTGAAGAAGGACTGGAACCATACCTAGTAGACCTCGATCATGGATCTCCTTTTAATCATTACCCTGTTTATCAATTTGAAGATAGTTTGATCATTGTTGATGTAGATCCAAATAAAACAAGATACTACCCTTCTGTAAGTATTATGAAAAAGAATCCTACTACTGGGTCATGGGATCTTTACATCAATGGGGATCAATCTTTATCCTTTGCATCATTCATTAAAAGGATAGATTCAGGAATCAGTACCTGGGGTATTCTTTGGACTCCGGAATCAACGGTTCCATTACAGGGTGAATACAGGTATCAAGTTTTAGCCCCTTCAGGAAAAAGATTTATCTCCTCTCCATTTGTGCTGGAAGATGTGATGAAACGATATATACCCTATATCATAAAATAGATGATTTATTCACGTAACAGTCACAATACATAACATGAGGATTAAATATGGAATTATCATTTTATTGATTACAATGCTTGGCGATCTATCCGGACAGCAAAGAGCAAGAAATTATGGAATAGAGGTCGGAGTCCTAAAGCCAGGTTTAAAAAACTCCATTACAGATATCGAGGGAGTTGCTGTTGGGCATAGAACACTCATTCAAGGAGATTCCATACGCACTGGAGTTACAGCTATTATACCTCATCAAGACAACATATTTCAGGAAAAGGTCCCTGCGGCCATCTATCTTGGAAATGGATTTGGGAAACTGGCAGGTATCAGCCAGGTCATGGAATTGGGGAATATTGAATCGCCCATTATTCTTACCAATACACTCAGTGTTGCAACGGGAATACAAGGAGGACTTTCCTATGTTCTTGGATTACCGGGAAATGAAAATGTACGATCAGCTAATATAGTTGTAGGGGAAACCAATGATGGAAGATTGAATGACATCAGAGGAAGGCATGTAAAAGAGGCAGATGTATTGATGGCCATTGAACAGGCAGATACACTTCAGGTAGAAGAAGGAAATGTAGGTGCAGGTACAGGCACAATCTGCTTTGGATGGAAAGGAGGAATTGGTAGCTCATCAAGGAAATTACCCGCCAGTATGGGAGGATATTCAGTTGGAGTATTGGTGCAAAGTAACTTTGGAGGAGTGCTAACCATTGATGGAGTACCTGTAGGAAAAGAAATGGGTAAATATCCATACAGAACACAGATAGAACAGGATTCAGATGGTTCATGTATGATTGTAGTTGCTACTGATGCTCCTGTCAGTCCTAGAAACCTGGAGCGGATGGCCAAACGTGCAATGCTGGGGCTGGCCAGAACCGGAGGCATTGCCTCCAATGGAAGTGGAGATTATGTGATTGCATTTTCAACATATAAGGATAATAGAGTTCCATATCAACTGAAAAAACCGGTTAGTTCAGTAGCAGACTTACACAATGACCGGATGACACCTCTGTTCTTGGCTACGATTGAGGCTACAGAAGAAGCCATTTTGAATTCATTATTTGCTGCAAGAGATATGAAAGGTTTTCAAGGAAGTAAAGTAGATCAATTACCCATTATCGATGTTCTCAAAATGATGAAGAAGTACGGCAAGAATGTTAGCACTTTTGACTAGCATCTTGTGATGAAATAAAAGTTTAAAACCTATACAGCTATGATGTTCATTTGGATAGCCTGTGTGATATCTTTTCTTGCTTTTACCATTCATACATTTGTAGGTGATAAGGAAATCAGGATGATCCGGCCAAAACTTGGTATTGATTCTACACTCATTGAAAAATGGATGATGGCCCGTGCAGCCTGGCATTGGGTGTCCTTTGATTTATTGTTGATTGCCGGAATATTATTGGCTGTTTGTCTGACTGAACCCGTTGAATGGACGCCGATATTCTTAAAGGCATTTGCATGTTGTCTCTTTGCTCTTGGGTGCATCTGGCTTGCTGTGATTGCTATGAGTGAAAAACTAAAGAAAAAATACATAAACCTTGGTCAATGGCTGTTATTATGGATCATTGGATTGTTGGTTTTAATAGGTGCATTTATGATTGAAAATAATATTGATTCATAACACTTAAAATTATGCAGTAATGGATTCAAATGAAGTCATGAAATTTATAAGCGGAGGCCGAACTGATTATATATTTAACTTCCTGGAGTGTGAAGATTGGAAAGAAAGGCTGTTTGACGGTCCTGTTCTATTACTTCAATGGCTGGTCTATTATAATGATACAACTGCTATTAGAGCAATACTTCACGCCGGAGGTGACCTGGAGAGCATTGATATCAATTCAGAATTAGGAAATGCGGCATTCTTTGGGCATTGGAAGGTATGTGACTTATTGATCAATCATGGTGCGGATCCCAATGCAGTAATTGATAAAACAGGTGAGACACCGTTACACAATGCACTTGCCAAAGCGGGGAGACCATACTTTCATTATGTGGTGAGATTATTACTCGAGAAAGGTGCCAAACCCAATGTTGCTACAATACCCGGAATTGAAACCGGAGCTTTTATGAGAGACATCAGGACATGTGGTGAAACTCCATTGCATCGGGCTGCTGCTTATGCAGGTCCTGAAACCATAAAGTTGATGCTGGACCATGGTGCTGATAAAACCATTAAAGATGCCAACGGAGACACCCCACTTACATGGGCAAGCAGGCATCTGAGACCTGGGAAAGTCTTGCAATTATTGGCTTATGGACCTCATTGGATAAGCGACAAACATGTAGAAGTGAACATAAGCGATCACGGTGCTGGATGGGGTAACACAATGGATTGGAAACTTGTGGGTGATTATCTTCCTGAAGAATAGTTCATGATCCAAGCAACATCATTCTTCC
>JABDLO010000389.1 GCA_013002995.1 Saprospiraceae bacterium
GGTAACACCTCAAATGACACCAGGGTACTTCCTTGTGATCTGTCAAAATATTCTGTAGCCTTCATCTATAAGATTCTTCTTGATTGACGACAAATATACTCTTATCAGGTAATATATAAGAAACCAAATGAGTATTGAAGAAATCAAAATCCTTGACTCTATTTATTCTTTTTATTTTTGAAATCACCTCTTTTCCATGCATCAATGAATTGCTTCCATGCAAGTGGATTGAAAATGTTTTGAGGTTTGATTTGGCCTTCGTATCGGTAATTTTCAATGCTTTGGCGCAAATAGATATTGGTAGCTTCTCGACCATCGGCGGGAAGGGTTTCTCTGATATTGGCCAGTAATTGTTCATCCAGATATTCTATATACTGAAGTTCCATTTCTTCAGTAATATCCATTGCCAATAACTCTATCTTAAAATGCTCTTTACTTGGGAATGGTCTGATTACTGCTTCAGGGAGAAGGATATTATCTCGAGACATGATTTGTATCCAGAAATAAAGGTCATTATCAAGTGAGTCAGGAATTTCATACTCTACCGTCTTATAACCTACGTTAGAAAAAACAATAACATCACCTTTCCTGGCTACCATTGAGAAGAAACCATCTATTGCAGCTACTGTACCGCGGGTAGTGCCTTTGATGGCAACATTGGTGTAAGGTAGTGGCACAACTTTCCCATCATCCCCTTCAGTCACTATGTTACCCGAAAACTGTATGTAAATAAAAGTATCCTGACGCTGGGCCTGAATTTCATCTATCCAGGAGAGTCCTAAAATCAGCAGGAGTATAGGTATTATTCGTTTCACGGGTCAAATTTAAGCTAAGTTATCCACATTTTTCACTCAATAAACGTGTAAGCCGTTCATTGTGATAATTCTACAAACTAATTAACATAGGTTTAACCCAATGTGTTTGTTAAAAGCCTACGATATTCAATGCGTGATGCAGAACTGCATCCATGCTTTCCACATATATGAAGTTCATATCCTTAATGAAGTCTGTCTTTATCTGTGAGACGTCTTTTTCATTGTCTTTACACAACATTACATGAGTGATTCCTGAACGTTTAGCTGCAAGGATCTTCTCCTTTATCCCTCCTACCGGTAATACTTTCCCTCTTAAGGTAATCTCACCAGTCATTGCAAGGTGAGACTTAATGGTCTTCTTCTTAATAATAGAAGTCAGAGCAGTAAGAATGGTGATACCGGCACTTGGTCCGTCTTTAGGGATACCTCCCTGAGGTACGTGTATGTGAATATCATTAGTTTCAAAAAAGTCATCAGGAATTTCAAGGCTTTCTGCTCTTGCCTTAATATAACTTAAAGCAGTTGTTGCCGATTCCTTCATGACATCACCCAGGTTACCTGTTAAAGTCAATTTTCCTTTTCCTTTACTTACACTGGCTTCAATAAATAGTATATCCCCTCCTACCCTTGTCCAGGCCAAACCCACAGCAACTCCCGGAATATCAGTTCTTGCATATATATCCTTATTAAATTTAGTGGGCCCAAGGATTTTTTCCAATTCAGAGGCCTTAATCCGAGGATTATACTCCTGTTCCATCGCAACGCTTTTAGCTACATACCTCATAACCCCTGCAAGCTGTCTATCCAGTCCTCTTACTCCTGATTCCCGGGTATAACCCTGGATCAGTGCTTCAATTGTTGGTGTAGGACAAGTGACTTGTTTGCCATTTACACCATGTGCTTCACGTTGCTTAGGAATAAGGTGACGTTTGGCAATTTCAACTTTTTCTTCAGTAGAATATCCACTTAACTGGATGATCTCCATTCTATCTAATAAAGCAGGTTGAATCGTGCTTAGGGAATTGGCTGTTGCTATAAACAATACTTTAGACAGATCATATTCCATCTCCAGATAATTATCATAGAAAGCATTATTCTGTTCAGGATCGAGAACTTCGAGCAATGCAGAAGAAGGATCTCCCCTGAAATCTTTACCCATTTTATCGATCTCATCGAGTATGAAAACAGGATTAGAAGACCCTGCTTTTTTTACTGATTGAATAATTCTTCCGGGTAGTGCACCGATATAGGTCTTTCTATGTCCCCTGATCTCTGATTCATCATGCAAGCCACCTAGCGACATCCTGACAAATTTTCTTTTCAGTGCCCTGGCAACAGATTTTCCAAGACTTGTTTTACCTACTCCCGGAGGACCTACAAGGCATAATATTGGAGCCTTCATGTCTCCCTTTAGTTTCAATACAGCCAGGTGTTCAAGTATTCTGTCTTTCACATCATCCAGACCATAATGATCTTTATCTAATACCTTTCTGGCATTTACCAGATTGAAATTATCCTCTGTGTACTTTTCCCATGGCAGGTCGAGCAAGGTTTCCAGGTAGTTCAATGTCACTGAATATTCAGCCATCTGAGGATTGATCCTACTCGCTTTATTTAACTCTTTATCAAATGCTTTTCCAACTTCTTCTGGCCATTTTTTCTTTTTAGCCTTGGCAGCCAGTTCCTTGAGCTCTTCCTGCTGTGGATTCTGCCCTAATTCCTCCTGAATGGTTTTGAGTTGCTGGTTCAGGAAATAGTCCCGTTGTTGTTTTTCAATGTCCCCTCTTACTTTACTCTGGATTTGATTTTTCAATTCCATCATCTGCAACTCATTATCCATCAATGAAAGGATGGCTTCAGATTTATCTTTCAGATCACTGATTTCAAGAATATTTTGCTTTTTCTTGGTTTCAGCAGTAATATTAGAAGTTATGAAGTTGAGTAAAAAGCCATTACTCTTGATATTCTGTATCATAAGATTGGCTTCCATGGGTATATTAGGGGATAATTCTATCATCCTTTTGGCCATGTCCTTAATAGAAGAAATGGTCGCCTGGAGGGTCATATCATTCTCGCTGTATTGATCTTCATAAATAGCTATTTTACCCACGAGGTACGGATCTTCAGCAACGAACGTTCTTACCTCAAATCTCTTTCTCCCCTGAATGATAGCTGTAGTACTTCCATCAGGCATGGTCAATACCTTTAATATCTTAGCTACCGTCCCAATATGATACAAATCATCAGTATGAGGATCTTCTATCTTGCCATCTACTTGTGATAATA
>JABDLO010000394.1 GCA_013002995.1 Saprospiraceae bacterium
ACAAAGCACATATTATGAAGTATTGGATGCTGCAGAAGCCAATAAACTTTATGAAGCATTAAAAACGGATTCTACAAATGTGAAAGGGTGGCCCTTGCCTGAAGGTAGGGTGCTTTCTACCGAATGGGAAGAGCTGGAATGGAATGTGTATTTTGATTTTGCAAAAGTTTCTGAGGAAAAACTACCCGATAGTAGTACTTTATTTAAAGTCAAAATAGAAGAAATTGATTTAAATAGGGCCAATCTTAAAGGTATAGTACCAAATGTTCACTTAGACAGTTTGAGGGAATTAGAGCTCGGCTATAATGAGATAACCGGAATTTCTGACCACCTGGAGTTGCCTGCTCTCATTGATCTTGACCTACGTTTTGGTAAGTTAACTTCTTTCCCCAAGCTGAATGCGCCATTACTGAAACTTCTAAATTTATCTAATAATCAGATTCAAGGAACACTTCCAGAGATCAATTTTTCGAAGTTGCGATTATTGGATTTAGCTAATAACCAGCTCGAATCAATCGAAGGAATAACCTCTCCGGTATTGAGGTATCTTGACCTTGAAGACAATATTCTTAAAGGGACATTACAAAATATCAATGCCCCTGCGTTAGAATTTTTTAATATATCCAACAATCGTTTTGAAGGAAGTTTTGATTTACCTGCCGCAATTGGTATGTATGATCTGGATATTGATAATAATAATTTTACATCATTGGGATCAGGGTTTGTTGCCAGGTTCCCATCAATGGATTGGTTCTCCTGTGGCAGGAATAAACTTCATTTTGATGATTTGCTGGGATTGGAAAACAAATACCCTGATTTTACCTATGGATACCAGCAACCGGTTCCTTTTGAAATTGAATCGAATGCAGAGGAACATGTTTTGACAGCCAATATTGGCGGTGCCGAGAATTATGAATGGTATTATGTTTCTAAAACCTCACTCTTAAGAACTGTATCTCCGGATAGTATATGGTTTTATGGTAGCGAATATATAAGTTTGGGGTGGCAGGAAGAAGCTGGATTAGAATTACTGAATAATGTTACTTCTAATTCTTATGCTATTGCAAAAAGTGAAAACCCCTCCTATTATTTTTGTGCAGGCGTTAACCCCTCGCTCCCTGAACTAAAAATAGTAGCAACTAAACTGGAATATGAAGGAATTACTTGCTGGCAAAATGATTTCTTTTCCTTCTGCTTCCTGGAAGAGGATGCAGAATGGGGTGCCGGTGATAATAAAAATGAGATCAAAGCTACCAAGCCACTTTCCATCAACGGGTTCCTCAATTTCGAAGGCAATCTGACCATTGATACTTCCGCACTAAAGGTAAAATTGGACGGAAAGCTGTTTATTCAGGATATCCCCATACCCGGAGGAGGCAGTGGTAATTTTACCCTTGCTCAAGGAGAATATGAACTGGCCTTAGGAGGTGAAAACGGAAAGATTACAGGTTTCGTTAACGATGCCTTAAGTACTTTCACCCCCAATATCGGTGGGCTCGATCTTAAACTAGAAGACTTGTCACTGGTAGGTGGAAAGTCAGCAGATGGAATTTCAACTACATTCCAGGTTTCCTGGGACAACATTACACCATCCTGTGGAGGGCCGGATCAGACCACTGCCATTAAACTTTCAGGGTTGAGCATTACCAGATCTTCAGGTATTAATGTGGAAGGCATGCAGGTAACCGACCTGGGATTGGCGCCGGGTTTCTGTGTTAAAGACCTTAATGCTGCTTACAGTTCTGATGATGACAAACTCACCTTTGGCCTGACCTTGTTAACACCATTCATCGAAGTAGGTGGTGGATTAGGCTTAATAGGAGGAGAAATTGATAGCGTGGCTTTTAAAGCTGTCGTTCAAGACTTGATCATTCCATTAGGTACAACAGGTGTAGGAATAATTGGTGTGGAGGGACGCATCAATGGCATCACATCACCTCCGCCCAATATGAAATTTGGAGGAATCCTCAGTTCTATGGTCAATGATAATCTTTTTCAATTGACCACCAGCATAGAATACATTCCTCCTTCTGAGCTTAAACTGGAATTGGGTGATGGAAAATTTTTCAATCCTCCTTTTTATGATGATTGGTGGCTCGGTGAAGGTGGCGTTTATGGTCAACTGGACTTTAAGACTTATCGACTGAAGCTAGGCGGAGAATTGAAGTTTTCTCCTTATCGTGATGATGATGGAAGTAAAAAATTCATGGCAAGTGGTATGACAGAATTGGCTTACAGGACCTCTTCTTACGGTGAAGTCATTGTTGGCAATATAAGTGGCGAGGTAGTTATTCCTGAATTGGATGATGACTGGCCCTATGATTGGATTAATGCTCAACTGGGATTACCACACACCATCAGTGGAGAAGCTTTACTGGTTTATAGAACTGGTGCAAAATATATCACTGGAAACATCAATTTCGGAGGTAAAATCGGTAAAGTACGTTATGACGTTAACCTATCTAAGAGATATAATGAAGATGGATTTTTCAGCTTTCAATCCGAGAATATCAGCCTGGCACTTAATCCGACAACCCGTAGTGAAGTGGAAATGAATATTCCTGATAATACTCCTCTTACTGTAGTGAAAATCACAATGGATCGTGGAGGTGAAGATTTCTTATTAATAGATCCCGTGGGTAACACGGTTACTCCTCAAGAACTTGGCGAAAATGCCGTGTGGTCAGCAGACGCAGAAAACAACAAAGGCTTCCTGACATTAACTGATCCCATGAGTGGTGCATGGCTTATTATAACTGAAGGCATGGACAATATTGATTACTACATCTTTAATGAAAATATATCTTTTGTCCTTGAAGCAACATCCTCAGATGATGGAATTCATGTCAGTTGGGACCCTGCTTTTCAGGACCCCGGAGAATTTATTGAAATATATATTGATGATGATAATTCAGGCATGAATGGAAGTTGGTTGATGGACATTCCAGCTTCCGTAGGAAGTCATACCATTCCATACCTTGAAATAGAGGGATTCTGTGATTTCTACATTATGGGCTTGGCCAGTGTTAATGATAAGGTTTATACCCATTACTATCTAGACCAGTTTAGCAACCCATATTCCACTTTTATTCCGATTGAAGACCTGGAGTGGGATTATGATGAAGCAAGCAATGTCTTGCAGGTGAACTGGAAAGAAATCATGGATGAAAACCTTGCTGGGTACACCATCAATCGCATTACTGATGATGGCACTGACAATCTTGCCATGCTGTATCCTTCAGAAAATGATTTCACAGCCGCTATTGAAGACTTTGTTCCTGAAGAAATATCCATCTTCTCTTATGGAGTGAATGGTGAAAGTTCATGTCCGCTTTTCCTTGAATCCAGTACATCTGTTGATGAGGTAGCAGATGACAATGGATCTGTTGAGGGTAGCATGAAAATATTCCCTAATCCCGTGGATGATGTCTTAACATTAACATGGAATAAAACCACAGTTCAAACTCATTCGGTCAGAATTTATAACTCATTTGGTGAATTGGTTCAATTGGAATATCTGAATAGCGAAAACTCCATTAATCAAGCTCAGATTAAAGTGAAGAATTTAATTCCGGGATGTTACCATATTCAACTTTTGGATGAAAATGGCCGTACATCTCAGACATTTATGAAATTATAAGGCTAATTATTGACACCTTCTTCTATGGTCGTTTTATTGTTTCACTTGCGTTTTTAATTCAAAATTGTTACAATTGTAAAAATGTAACTTTTATCATTAAGTTTAAATATGAGTAGATTAACCATAGAAGTCACGCCAAAACAACATCAACACATTAAATCCCTGGCTGCTTTTCGGGGACAAACAATCAAAGAGTATGTTTTATCTCGAATTTTTCCTGACGATGAAGATCATGCTTATAAGGAGTTCAAAGCTTTCATGCACAATCGTATTGCAGAAGCAGAAAAAGGGGAGTTGTCTGAAAGAAGCCTGGAAGATATTACTAAAGACGTTTTGAGTGACTCTCACTGATGTCGAAACAAATCTATAAACTTACTAAGGCCGCGGATCGGGATTTTGAGAACATCATCCGGTATACGCTCGATGAACATGGTGTAAGGCAAGTTGAAAAGTATTCTTCTTTGCTGCTAAATTGTATTTTGAATTT
>JABDLO010000401.1 GCA_013002995.1 Saprospiraceae bacterium
GCATTAATCATTTCTTGCTCTGTAATGCTATCTGGATCATCGAAGAACTTTTCAAGCAATGAATCATCGTAATCAGCAATTGCTTCGAGTAACTTCTCCCTCCATTCATTCACTACATCTACCAGATCTTCTGGGATTTCAATTTCCTCATAGGTCATCCCCATATCTTGCTCATTCCATACGATGGCTTTATTAGTAATGAGATCAACCACACCTTTAAATGTTTCTTCTGCTCCGATTGGAACCTGAAGAGGAATGGCTTCAGAACCCAACTTTTCTTTAACGTCATTTACCACATTGAAGAAATCTGCACCTGATCGGTCCATTTTATTTACAAATCCAATTCTAGGAACATTGTAGTTGTCAGCAAGTCTCCAGTTGGTCTCAGATTGAGGCTCAACTCCACTTACAGCACAGAAAAGGAAAACCAATCCATCAAGAACTCTTAATGACCTATTCACTTCAACAGTGAAATCAACGTGTCCCGGAGTATCAATGATGTTCATTGAATAGGTCTTATCTTTCCAATCCCACTCTGACTTAGTAGCAGCAGAAGTAATCGTAATACCTCTTTCCTGTTCTTGCTCCATCCAGTCCATGGTTGCAGCACCATCGTGAACTTCTCCAATTTTATGACTGATACCAGTGTAATAAAGGATACGCTCGGTAGTAGTAGTTTTACCAGCGTCAATGTGGGCAGCAATTCCAATGTTTCTAGTATAAGTAAGATCTTTTGCCATTATTGTTTTTTATAATGTAGAATTAGTATTTAAAGATGATTAAGCTTTAAAGTGCGCAAATGCTCTGTTGGCTTCTGCCATTCTGTGAGTGTCCTCTCTTCTCTTTACAGCGGCACCTTCACCTTTGCTTGCAGCTATTAATTCTGCAGCAAGTCTCTCTGCCATTCCTTTACCACTTCTTTCTCTTGAGAATCTGATCAGCCACTTCATTCCGATAGAAACTTTTCTATTTGGTCTAATCTCAGTAGGTATCTGAAAGGTCGCACCTCCTATCCTCTTACTTCTTACTTCAACTCCAGGCATTGCATTATCAAGTGCCTTTTTCCAGATTTCATGAGGATTCTCATCTGTTCTTTCTTTTATTTTATCCATGGCATCATAAAAGATCTGGTAAGCAACTGTTTTCTTACCTGCCCACATCATGTTATTGACAAATTGGGTTACCATTGGATCACCAAACCTCGGATCTGGTGCAAGTATTCTCTTTTTTGGCTTTCTTTTTCTCATGTTGTTATATATATACTATTTAATAGAGAATGTTCTTTATTAATTATTTAGGCCTCTTTGTTCCGTACTTGGATCTACTCTGCAACCTGTTGTTTACACCTGCGGTATCCAGAGCACCTCTCACGATGGTGTACCTTACACCAGGAAGGTCTTTTACCCTACCTCCTCTGATTAATACGATTGAGTGTTCCTGGAGATTATGACCTTCTCCCGGGATATATGCAATGACTTCAATACCATTGGTCAATCTTACCTTAGCTACCTTTCTCAAAGCTGAGTTAGGCTTCTTAGGAGTTGTTGTATATACCCTGGTACATACTCCCCTTTTTTGTGGGCAAGATTCCAATGCTCTTGACTTGCTCTTGGTTATAACTTTTTTTCTACCTTTTCTTACTAACTGGTTAATAGTCGGCATATGCTATTTTTATCTAAATTTTAATCGGTAAAATCAAGGGATTACCTACCCTTTCTCCAAAGAGATCGCAAAGGTAAGACTATTTTTTGTTTTTGCAAATACAATTTTACTACGGAAACATTAATTTTTAGAGTAGCTAAATTTGACGAAAGTCCATTAATGAATTGCAATTAAACATTTTAGAAAATTATATATATAACAATTTTATTTTGCTTTCCTTAGCTGTATACAAAATCAAAAATCTGACTAAAAAATGGAAAAATCGAAGTTTGTCATAAGACATGCACATGAAGAAGATATGGAAGCAGTCCATCAATTGGTCATTGAACTGGCAATTTATGAGAATGAACCAGACGCAGTTTTAGCATCAGTTGATGATTTTAAAGACTCTTGGAATGAAGGCTTGCTTCAATGCACAGTTGCAGAAACCGATAGCAAAGTGGTAGGGATGGCTTGCTATTACCTCACTTTCTCTACCTGGAAAGGAAAGATGATGTATTTGGAAGATTTTGTGATCAGTGAAGAGCATAGAAGAAAAGGGATCGGCCAGGCATTATTCGAAGCAGTGATAGATGAATCCAAGAGGCAGGGATGTCGATTAATCAAGTGGCAAGTCTTACACTGGAATGATCCGGCAATAAACTTTTACAAAAAGAATCAATCCATTATCGAAAAAGAATGGTGGAATGGTAAAATAGTATTCCACCAGAAAGATCATAATACCTGATTACAAGTCTCTCGCAATAAGATAATCTGCGAGATCCATCAATAATGTTTTCACATTTTCATTTCCATTTACGGCCTGCAGGTGAGACTTGCCAAGATGTAGATAAGCCTCCTTGAGCTGATTAGCATATTCTTCTACAACAAGTGATTTAAATATTGATAACACTTTATTGATCTTTTCCGTAGGATCAGACGGAGCATGACTGTAATAAGACAACAAAGTTGATTTTTGATCAGCATCAGCAAGTTCCAATGCCTTTAAATATAAGTACGTCTTTTTGTTATTGATGATATCTCCACATCTTATCTTACCGACTTTTTGATCATCACCAAATACATCCAGCATGTCATCATGTATCTGGAATGCGATACCTATGTATTTCCCGAATTGGTACAGATGTTCCTGATCCTCCTGCCCCGCTCCTCCCACAATACTGCCCATCTTCAATGATGCACCAAGCAGAATGGAGGTCTTCTTCTCAATCATAATTAAATAATCTTCAATAGATACATACTCCATTTCCTCAAAGTTCATATCTGATTGTTGTCCTTCACAGAGTCCAAGCCCTGTCTCTGTAAGTACTTTAACCAAGGGAGTAAAAACCTTATCCTGATAATTCTTTAAAATATCATAAGATAAGATCATCATCGCATCCCCGGAAAGGATGGCATTTGAGTTACCGTATTTTACATGTACAGATTCCTTCCCTCTTCTAATGTCCGCATCATCCATGATATCATCGTGGACCAGCGTGAAATTATGAAACACCTCAACAGCCAGAGCCACGGGTAGTGCATCATCTGAAGACCCACCAAACAATTCACAACCAAGCATACCAAGTGAAGGCCTGATCCTTTTACCAGGTGTATTCATAATATATCTTACCGGATCATACAATGTTGATTCGGGTAGGCCTTTCATAATTGATTTCAGGAAATTATTGAATGATTCTATGTATGGTTTAAGTGATTGCATGTTAACGCCTTTCTTGCTCATCGGCTAAATAACAAAATTGTGACGCCCTTTTAATAAAAAAGAATAGAATAGTTTATTTTCACCAAAAATCAATAACCTGATAATGAAAAACTCAATCCTCCTATCGACATTTGCTTTAATCATTTTATCATCATGTCAACCCTCAGAAAAAGCAGATTTAATAATAACCAATGCCAAGGTCTACACTGTTACAGATGGTTTCAGCGACGGAGATGCCATCCTCGTTAAAGATGGAAAAATCATGGATCTGACAGATTCTGCTTCAAGCGAAAAGTATAGAGGTGAAGAGACTCGGATTGTTGATGCTAAAGGCAATTTTGTTATGCCGGGCTTCATCGAAGGTCACGGTCACTTTTCTGGATTGGGTTACAGTCTTATATATTTAAACTTTCTTGACTCTAAGAGCTGGGATGAAATTCTTGCTATGGTTGAAGAAAAAGTAAAAACAGCAGAACCTGGAGAGTGGATCATAGGAAGGGGTTGGCACCAGGAAAAATGGGAGACGACTCCACTCAAGAATGTCCATGGTTATCCTTTTCATGACGATCTAAGTAAGATATCTCCTGACAATCCAGTGATGTTGAGACACGCAAGTGGTCATGGTCTTTTTGCCAATGCTAAAGCTATGGAGGTTGCCGGTGTAACCAAAGAGACTCCTGATCCTTCCGGCGGAGAAATTGTAAGGGGTGCGAATGGTGAAGCCATAGGAATGTTTGAGGAGAGAGCCATGGGCCCAATAATGGCAGCCTACCGGGAGTATCAGAAAGGACTGAGTGAGGAGGAGATTACTGCTTTATGGTATACTGCTATAGAGAAAGCAGAAGAAGAGTGCATCAAAAAAGGAGTTACTTCTTTTCAGGATGCCGGCTCTTCATTTACAGAATTGGAAAGATATCAAGGCCTTGCTGAAGAAGGAGAACTCGATCTCAGATTATGGGCTATGGCGAGACATGGTTCTGAAACACTTAAGGGAAAAGTAGGAGATTTCAGGATGGTAGGAGTTGGAAATGACTTTTTTACCTGTCGCGCCATAAAGTCGGAAGTCGATGGGGCCTTAGGAGCTTTCGGAGCCTGGTTATTGGAGCCTTACAATGATAAGCCTGGATTCGTGGGTCAAAACACCACTGATATATATGAAGTGAAAAAAATCGCTGATATAGCCCTTGAAAATGATATGCAACTATGTGTTCACGCTATTGGTGATAGAGCCAATAAAGTTGTAGTTGATTTATTTGAGGAAAGAATCAATAGCAAACCTGAAGGCACTGATCTCAGGTGGAGGATGGAACATGCACAGCATTTGGATACTGCGGACATTCCGAGATTTGCTGAGTTAAACATCATTGCTTCTATGCAAGGTATTCATTGTACATCTGATGCTCCATTTGTTGAAAAACGACTGGGATTTGAGCGTGCTAAATATGGAGCATATCCATGGAGATCATTGCTAGATGCAGGAGTTGTGATTGCCAATGGAACTGATGCTCCGGTGGAAGATGTGGATCCAATTGAAAGCTATTATGCTTCTGTCACGCGAAAGAGAATTGATAATGGATTCGAGTTCTTTCCCGAACAAAGCATGACAAGAGAGGAAGCTGTTTATTCATATACTCTAGGTAATGCATATGCTGCCTTTGAGGAAGATATCAAAGGATCTGTTGAAAAAGGAAAATATGCTGATCTGGTAATCTTAAGCAAGGACCTGATCAATTGTACAGATGATGAGATTCTTGAAACAAAGATATTAGGTACGATAATAAATGGTGAGGTGAAACATTCGACGTTATAACCCCTTCCTTTAATTATAGATTGGTTAATTATCTCATCCCGAAATTGCCGATTAATGATATATTATTTATATTCATTTATCGAATCAACAACAATTTCTTTTGGACAGGAAATGCATAGAATGTGGCGATAAATTCTTCGGTAGAGCAGATAAAAAATTCTGCTCCGATCAGTGTCGTACATCCCATCATAATAAATTGAATAGTGACTCCTCCGCATTCATGAGGAACATCAATAACATCCTCAGGAAAAACAGGAGGATACTTGCAGCACTCAATCCCAGGGGTAAAGCTAAGGTTACCAAGACCGATTTAATAGACCAGGGATTTAAGTTCAGCTATTTCACCAATCAATATAAGACCAAATCAGGAAATGTTTATCACTTCTGTTATGACCAGGGATACCTGGCTATAGATGATGACATGTATGCACTTGTTGAGAGAAAAGCTTACGTAGAATAACAAAAATTGTAAGTACCAATTCTGTTACCAAAATTAAAATTCATTCATTCATTTTCATCATATTATATGATTTTCTTATATGACATCTAATTGTCATTTTATCGTTATCCTTTAGTAGCAAGACATTTTGGTCAACTTCTTGCTTAATCCTTCTATATCCTCCAATAGGTTTCGCCTTATACCCTGAACACATTTTTAGCAACCTATTAAATATAGAATGGATAATGTGTAATAAGTTACAACTATTGATTGTTGTCTTTTCATTCATTACATATGGTGTATATGGACAAAAGGATGGAAAATCCCCTCTGAAACAAATCAATTATAATATTTCTGAAACTCAAGCGAGTAGGACATCATCTTCATTATTGATGGAAGCCATTGATGTTGAAGTAGAACCTGAGGTTAAGCTCATAAATAAAAAGGTAGACCAACATGGATTTACTCACCAGAAATACCAACAGTATCACAATGGTATAAAAGTAATGGGGGGAGTTCAGACAATCCACGCTTTCAGAGACAATAATTATAAGATCTCCGGGGCATTCATAGCCGTTGAT
>JABDLO010000405.1 GCA_013002995.1 Saprospiraceae bacterium
CACCAATACCGACAAATTGATGCGTCGTATCGATGAGAAGTTGGTAGATGGGGATGTTGAAGGGGCCATGGAAGTCTGCAAATCTACTCCTGGTCCTACCGCCAGTGTATTGTATGAAGGTATTCGAAATTCAGGAAGTGGTCCGGAAGCGGTGGAAAAAGCCATTACTTCCTACGGTAGTGTTCAAATGGGTCTTTTAGAAAAAGGACTTGTATGGATTTCTCTTTTTATTGCTATTGCCCCGATGCTTGGGTTTATGGGTACGGTTATCGGTATGATCCAGGCATTTGATAGGATTGAAGCAGTTGGAGACCTTTCTCCTTCAGTTGTGGCAGGAGGTATTAAAGTAGCCCTCTTGACTACGGTATTCGGTCTTATTGTGGCGATTATACTTCAGATATTCTACAATTATATCGTTTCTAAAATCGATGGAATCGTCAATAAGATGGAAGACGCTTCAATCGGATTGGTTGATATAATGGCTAAGAATAAAGTATTTAGTTAATAAAAAGATAAACGAAAGTTATGTATAAATTTTTAACAAAAAATGGTCAGCTGGTCGCTTTGGGGCTTGGGATCCTGGTAATAGTCATCTTCTTCGGAAGTGTGATATCAGGTTTTAATTCCAATGCTGCAATCGACATGTCAACTGACCTGATGAATCTTGATCCTGAGGCAAGAAGTGCAATAAACTTCTTCAATCCCGGACTAGGTGCAACCGTAGGAATGATCATTCTTGCTGCTGTATTAGCCCTGGTGGTTTTTGGAATCATAAATATTCTGAAATTTCCAAAGCAAGCGATGAAATTCGGTATTGGACTTATAGTTCTGGCTATCATATTCTTTGCTCTTTATTCTACTTCTGACATGGAATCAGGCGGTAAGCTTGGTATGCTTCATGAAAGAGAAGGGATCACTGAGAATGTAAGTAAATTCATATCAGGTGGATTGAAAACAACCGTTGGTCTTGCAGTGGCAGCATTTGTCATTATGGTAATTTCTGAGATTAGAAACATATTTAAATAATATTTGCTATGGGTAAAACTAGCAGTAGAGATAGACTGAGTAACGAGATTAACGCAGGGTCAATGGCGGATATCGCTTTCTTGCTCCTCATCTTTTTCCTTGTTACCACTACAATTGCAGAAGATAAAGGTGTACTTGTAAAGCTCCCTATTTGGTCAAGTGAACCTCCACCAACCCAGAAGATGAATACACGAAACGTGTATTCTGTGCTTGTAAATGCACAAAACCAACTTCTGGTAAGAGGAACACAAATGAGGATCGACGATCTAAAGGACAACACCAAGCTCTTCATCTCTAATCCTCGTAAAGAAGCTGATAAGGCTGAAAAGCCTACCAAGGCAATCGTTTCATTAAAAAATGATAGAGGTACAAAGTATGATACCTACCTCACCGTTTATAATGAATTGAAAGCTGCTTACAATGAGCTTCGTAATGAGGAAGCACTCAAGAAATACGGAAAAGAATTTGAGTTTCTTGACAGAGAAAAGCAGAGAGCTATCAGAGCTGCAATTCCATTGGTAATTTCTGAAGCAGAGCCGACCAACTTCGGTGAAGAAGGGTAATAACCTGAATTCAGTAATTTTAAATAATTAGTTATGTCAAAATTTGAAAAGAAAAGAGGTAAAGCGAGTCCACAGATTTCTACAGCCTCACTTCCAGATATCATCTTCATGCTCCTGTTCTTCTTTATGGTTGTAACAGTACTTAGAGATTCAGAATTAAAAGTAGCTGTGAATACACCTCAGGCCACAGAAATGACAAAGCTCGAGAAGAAGTCCTTGGTGAACTTTATGTTTGTAGGGAAGCCAGTATTAAAATACAGAGCGACTTATGGTACAAAGCCTCGACTTCAATTAGGTGATAAATTTGCTGAGTTTAGTGAAATTCCTTTGTTCCTGGAGAAGCATAAGAGTAAGTTAAGAGAAAAAGAAAGAGATAAAATTACGACATCTCTTAAAGTGGATAAAGATGTAACAATGGGAATTGTAACAGACATTAAAATCGCACTAAGAAAAGCTGGACAATTAAAAGTTAATTACTCTGCTAAGAAAAGAGCTAGTTAACTTTAGGATAATCTGAAAGAAAAAGGGTTGTGACATTGTCGCAACCCTTTTTTTATATTCATTTTTATCGCAATCGATCCATAGATTTAACAAGCTTATCATCCTTCTTGACAAATCGGTTTGCAACAATTGCAAATATGAGTGATAGAATAGGTAAGTATAATCCCAGACCGTCATCTATCTGGGCAGTATCAGTCGATGCAGTTTTCTCGGTGTAGATTAATAAAAATGCCACGACAGGTAAAAGTATACTTATCACGATGGCAAGTAAGCCCATTCTCAATTGAAGAGATCTATTCTTAAAAAGAAA
Source organism: Saprospiraceae bacterium (assembly GCA_013002995.1). Classification (GTDB taxonomy): domain Bacteria; phylum Bacteroidota; class Bacteroidia; order Chitinophagales; family Saprospiraceae; genus JABDLO01. The sequence goes on from JABDLO010000405.1 coordinate 2,401, forward strand.
AATTGCAGCTAGACTTACTATAATACCTATTCCAGTCAGTCCGATCAATACAGCATGATCCATAACGTTATATACCTGATCAGCCAGGTATTGCGGTATTGAAATGCCACTGGTAGCAAAAGGGAATTTGAATAAACCTGCAAAACTAAATCCTGCAAGCAAGTAAAATAAAGACTGTATCCTTTGAATCATATTATCCTATTTAGAACTTTACAATGAAAGCTTAAAATTAGTGAATATGCATTTAAGTTACTGGGAAAAGCAAGAATTAAGCTATCCGAATCAAATTGCTATCGTAGGAAGCGGTATTGTAGGGATCACTACCGCCATTTATATAAAAAGGAATAATCCTGATATTCCGGTAATCGTTGTAGAGCGAGGGCAACTTCCTCTTGGAGCCAGCACCAAGAATGCCGGATTTAGCTGCTTTGGGAGTGTTTCAGAGGTTTTAGATGATTTAGGGCATATGTCTGAAGATGAAGTGATAAAGTTGATTAGAAATAGATACAATGGCTTACAGAGGCTTTTAAGTCTTGTGTCTACTGATGAGATTGAATATTTCAATAATGGGGGTTATGAAATATTCACACAGGATCAGTCTGAATTGTTTCAATCCTGTACGGAACAGATCAACTATTGTTCTGACCTGGTAAGTGAAGCTACAGGAAATAAAAATGCATATCAGTTAATCAACACGCCTTACGGTCTTAATACCAAGGAAAGATCAATATATAATCCATTCGAAGGACAACTGAATCCTATGAAGTTGATGAAGGCACTCATTACTATAGCTATGGAGTCAGGTGTAATGATCTTAAATGGTATAAATGTTCATAAGATAGATGGACATAAAAAAGAGCTTTTATGTAACAATGATGTTAAGGTACCCTATAAGAAGCTCGTGATATGTACCAATGGATTTGCAAAAAATTTGTTTAACGAACTAGACCTAAAGACGGTGCGGAATCAGGTTTTAATGACTGAGCCCATTGAAGGCTTGCAATTAAAGGGGTGCTATCATTACAATAAAGGGTATGTCTATTTTAGGGATTATCATGGAAGAATACTCCTAGGTGGAGGTAGGGACATTGCTTTGGAAGAGGAAACAACGGATGAATTTGGATTGACTGACAAAATTCAAAATTTCCTTAAGTCTTTTCTTTATGAAATCATAGGAATAAATAAGAATATTAAGATTGACCATTGGTGGAGTGGGATACTTGGAGTGGGTTCATCAAAGTCAACCATCATCAAGGAATATAGAGAAGATCATTTCATAGGAGTAAGAATGGGAGGAATGGGAGTTGCTCTGGGAAGCGAAGTAGGATACAAACTGGCTTCTATGGTCGTTATGAAATAGTTGAGTGTACTGGAACAATTAATATTACCTTTGCCGCGATTTATGGTTATTCAAATTGCATCTAGGATATTCATAATTGGGAGCTTGTTATTCTGTTCAGTAGTTGCAGGATATGCTCAAGTGATTTTACAAGTCCAGGATACGATTCCGGAGCGTGATGATCGCCTCATTATTGAAAACTCCGGAAGTCGAATTGTAGAGTCAAGTGATACCGGTCGTATTCAATATCTGTATGAAGATGTGCGAGCTTATACAGATAGTACTTATTTCTATGCCGATACTGCAGTATTGACGGACTCATACCTAATTGCTTATGGTAACATGGTTATCATTCAGAAGGATACCATTAAATTATTTGGTGATTCACTATACTATAATCGGGATTCCTCGATCGCCGAAGTTTATGGTGATGTGATCCTGGAAAATGGAGCCCAAAGGCTTTCAGGCAATTCATTGTTCTACAGGGTTGAGGATAAAATAGCAACCTATTCAGATACTGCCATCCTTGAACAGGGGAGTATGAAGTTACAGAGTGTAGCTGGTAAATTTCTGATCAATGAAAAGATAGGTTACTTTGACAGGGATGTCATTTTAATAGATGGTGATACCAGGCTGCGGACCAATTCTATGGTATATTATACAGAAGAACAGAAAGCAGAATTTATATCAGCTACGAGAATAAAGACTATAGATGCTGAAATCTATTGTGAAGAGGGGTATTACGAAATAGAAAGTAAGTCAGGTTTATTTAGAAAGAATGCTCAATATAAAGGAGAGGATCGCTCTGTCACAGGGGATGAAATATATTATGAAAAGGAAATTGATGAGATAAGGGTAATAGGAAATACAGTTTTTACAAGTATAGATGCAGACGGAATTGCAGATGAAATGGAATATAGCGAGCAAACTGGCGATCTGGTATTGATCGGTCAGGCTGTTTTACAGGATTCTACAACTACAATTGGAGGAGAACGGATCACTTTTAATCAGGACTCAAAAGATTTGTTTATTGCAGGTAATGGATTTTTGTGGAAAGAGGATTGGTCATTAAATGCGACGAATATTGAATACAATGATATATCTGGAATGGGACTTGCCGATGGGGATGTAATATATGTCGATTCGATTTCTCAGAGCTATCTATATTGTGATGAAGCAGAATTTGACAATAGTATTCAATCTATGAAAGCCTTTAATTATGATAGCAGGCCATTTATGAGATTGATTTCAGAGCAGGATACGACTGTTATTTCTTCTGATACCATTCAATCTTACCAGGTTGTTGATACGACTCTTATTCCTGTGGATACCATCTTTTTTAAAGATACCTTACATTCTGATATTGCTGTATCTGATTCAACGTTAACTGTAAATAATATAGATTCCGTATTGGTTTCAATTGATTCTTCTTTGTCAAAAACCCTCAAGGATACCCTACAGTCAGTCGTCGAAACATCCGATTCAACACTAACTGTAAATAATATAGATTCCGCATTGGTTACAATTGATTCCTCAATGTCAAAAACTCTTACTGATACCCTACAGACAGTTGTTGAAACATCCGACTCAACAAGCACTCTCGAAAATATGGACTCCATAATGGAAACTAATGAGACCATCGTGTCAAAAGTTGTATATGATACCATTTTCAATGAAAGAAAATTTCTGATAGCGGATAAGCGGGTCGGTATATACAGCAAGGATATGCAAGCATTATGCGATTCGTTCACATTCGATATGGCAGATTCTACCTTCATTCTTATTGGTGGACCTGTAATGTGGTCGGATTCCACTCAATTCTCCGGAGATACGATTTATCTGATGCAGAAAGATGATAAATTGGATAGGATGATCATTCAGAATAATGTCATGATCATCAATAGTATTGAACCCTTTTTCAATCAGATCAAAGGGAAGAGGTTAGTAGGCTTTTTTCTCGAGGAGGAGATAGATCGATTTATAGTGACAGGGAGTGCTCAGTCTGTTTATTATATGTCAGATGAAGAAGGTGCGTTCATAGGTGTAAATACGACTGATTGTAGTGAGTTAAAGTTCAATTTTGAATCCAATGAAATGTCAGATATTCGTGGTTATATCGACGTGAAGTCCCGATTAATTCCGATCGATAAAGCAGATCACAATAGCCTTCTGCTTGATGGGTTTAAATGGAAGATAGATTTAAAACCTAAATCTGAAGATGATGTAATTAATATGAATTAAAAAGATGATTTTATAATTTCGTGAAACCATGAGAAGCTACCTTTTAATCATATTAGTAATATTAAGCAGTGCACCAGGATTGCGCCTTTGTGCTCAAGACGAGATTGCCATAGCCAATGGATATGCCGACAAGGGGCAATATCATGAAGCGATTAATGCTTACAATGAAATACTGAAGTATTCTGGATATGAAGAGGTAAATTATAATCTGGCCAATTGTTACCTTGCTGTAGATAGTCTTCCTCAGGCCATTCTTCACTATGAACGTGCCCTAAGGTATGACCCCAATGATGTAGACGTTTTAAATAATCTGGACATAGCCAGAAGCAGGGTCTTCGATCAGGTCACAGTACTCCCTGAGTTTTTCTTAATTGAATATTGGAATTCACTGGTCAGATGGCTTTCGCCAAATGGATGGGCGGGGTTATCTGTAATCCTGGCTCTCCTACTTGCCTTGATGTTTTATCTTTTAACTTATGGTAAGATTAATCTCAGGATAAGGCACAGTGCCGGCTTGATGGGATTGTTGCTCGGACTGATGGTATTGTCTTTAGCTGCAGGATGGAGTGGAAAAAGTAAATCCGTTGCGGATGATCAAGCCATCATATTGGAAGAAGTCTTACTAAAGAGTGGTCCTGATGATAGAAGCAATGATGTAAAAGTTCTTTATCCGGGATATAAGATCTTTATTCTTGATGAATTGAGTGGTTGGAAAAAAGTGAGGACGGAGGATCGGGAAGTTGGATATGTGCTTCCTGACGTCTTCAAAGTGATATGAAAGAAAAAAGCCTGAATACTTTGTATCCAGGCTTTCAATATATATTGAATAATAATATTTATTCTTCTTCTTCAGAGGCCATCTGCTTGATCTCAGCAACAGTCTCTGTCACGGCAGCACCATTTCCATTCAATGGAACTACATTTACGAAGGTCCTGTTTAATCTTCTTTTTCTGAATTCTATTGTTCCTTCAACGAGTGCGTGTAATGTAAAATCTTTACCCATTCCTACATTTTCACCAGGGTGAAATTTAGTTCCTCGTTGTCTTACAATGATATTGCCTGCTTTGGCATATTGGCCACCGAATAGTTTTACTCCGAGTCGTTTACTATTACTATCCCGTCCATTATCCGTACTACCTACACCTTTTTTATGAGCCATAGTTGTATTGTTTTTAGTTGTTAATAATTAAATCGAGATAGAATCGATCTTTAATTTAGTAAAGCTTTGTCTGTGACCATTTTTCACCTTGTATCCTTTTCTTCTTTTCTTCTTGAATACAATGACTTTGTCACCTTTCTGATGCCCTAGAACTGTAGCATTAACGGATGCTCCAGATACTACCGGCGTGCCTACTTGGGTGCTTCCGTCATTCTCGATAAGCATAACTTCATCGAATGATACGTTGTCACCTTCGCCGGCTTCTAACTGGTGGACAAAGATCTCCTGACCTTCTGTCACTTTGAATTGTTGACCAGCTATGTTTACGATTGCTAGCATAAGATTTATAATTTCATTTTTTAAAAAAGGATTGCAAAGATATATTTTTCATTCCAAAGCTACAAGGTATCGGCTTTTTTCTTTTTCTTTAATAAATCCCTCAGTTTGAATTCAATAGGTATAAATAATCCTTCTCTCTCAACTATCATCATAATTTCCTGGCCTTCTTTTTTCTTGAGCAATGCACTGATTTGCTCTAGAGACCAATTTTTATGCATCTTTTTACAGATGGTAATAATTCTGTCACCGGGTCGGATACCTGCCTCATATGCAGGAGATTCAATGATAACAGACTTTACGAAGAAATTATTTAAGTGCGGCCCAAATGCATACAACGTGATTCCACTTTTATCATACTCAAATTTCTTATTGTATTTTCTATTGGCCTTAAGGTATAGCTTGTTATCAGTATAATTAATAACCACTTTAAACCTTGATAACAATACATTCCCGATCAGTCCATTCCTGAAGTATTCATTGGCACGTATGATAGCCGGATCTATATCCTGGAAGCTGGTGAATACATTTTTAAATTCAAATTTGCCTAATTTTATTTCGTCCATGAGACCCATAAATCCCATTACTTCACCACCTAGACCTGAACCAAGGCTGCCTGGTATGACATAGTCAGGTAGTGTTAATGTACTATCACTATTAGCATGAAGTAGAAAGGTCAAGGAAGCACCGGTGTCCACCAATAAATTCAGTTGTGTAGTATCACCTTCCTGTATTGTTCTTGCTTTTAAATAAGGTTTATAATTTACAACCTCAATATCAAATGATTCATAATTTTTATAATTGTTGTCATTCCAATAATTAGGATGATGCAGAACGATTTCTTTCTTCTTGTAATCTATCTCAATCACAAGACCTCTGAAGAACTCGCCTCCTATGATTCCATCAACATAGATTCCTGCTGTCTCAAATAGTCTTAAATAGTTTTTTTCCAGTACCAGAATATCCCGTCTTACACTCGAAGCACCTTTCAGATCCATGTATATGTTTCTGATAATATTAGCATACATTTCCTGGCTGAGATCAGCTCCAAGTATAGGGATCTTGCGATCATAAGGCAACTTGAGCATATCTGAGTACATCTTATTAAATATAATCGTATGCTCAGCCCCGGTATCGAAAATAAATTTCATCGGAAAAGTTTTCTGAAGCCTGATCTTGACTACCATAAATCCTTGCTCCAGAGAAAAAGGAATGGTAAGGCTTTTACTATCTCCCAATAGATCCAATCCTTTGACCTGCCCACATACATTACCTGTCACCAGGAAAGTGATTGCAATGAATAATACAGAGATTCTTTTATGTACCTTGAGCATACCGAGTAAAGTTACATGTTTTTCATTCTATACATTGAAGCTTTTGTATGTCAAAATTAAAAAGACAGCTCACTCTGTCGGGGCTAACAATGATTGCCATAGGATCTTGCATCGGATCTGGAATATTTATTACTCCTGCTGATAGTCTCGCAAGACTACCTCATCAAGGTTGGGTATTATTTGTTTGGGCACTGGGAGGAGTAGTTGCCTATCTTGGAGCATTAACATTTTCAGAATTGGGATCCAGGTTCCCAGGTGCAGGAGGGGTTTATGTATACATCAAGGAAGCCTATGGGCCATTACCGGCATTCCTTTATGGATGGATCATTCTTTTAATCGTCAATACAGGCGCCCTTGCTGCTCTTGCATATGCGCTGGTAGATTATCTCAATTTTTTCTTTCCACTCGCAGGATCTCTAAAGACAGGACTTGCCATTGTAATCATCATTTTATTGACAATTATCAATGTGCTTGGAGTAAAAACTTCACAATTTGTTGCAACGCTGTTTACTTCTTTAAAGCTACTGGCCATATTTTTCATAATTCTTGTAGGATTCTGGTATGCCGGTACTGCTGACCACTCCATAAATTGGAAGCTTACAGGTGATGTGCCAGAAGGACTGTTATCGGGTATGCTTCTGGCTTTTGTAGGTGTATTCTGGTCTACAGGGGGATGGCATCACGCTACCTACTTAGCGGGTGAAACAATAGAACCACAGAAAAATGTACCTAAAGCCATGATGTATGGTACCATTACAGTGACGGTTACCTATCTATTGGTCATCTTATCATTTATGTTGCTTGTACCTATGCAAGAAATGGCACAATCAGAAAGAATTGCCGGAGATGCCCTTCAGTCAGTATTTACGTGGGGTGGCAGGATTGTCTCAATTATGATTTCTATTTCAATATTTGGTACAATTGCAATTTATACCATGAGTGCACCCAGGATTTATTTTGCCATGGCTGAGGATAAATTGTTTTTTAAATTTCTTGCCCAGACCCATCCTAAATATAAGACTCCACATTATGCTATGATCTTACAATCCACATGGGCCATTATATTGATTCTACTGTGGGGGTCATTTATCCGTATCATCACGTTTGTAACTTTTATGGACATTTTATTTATGGCCATTGCAGCTTCTACCATTTTTATCATCCGAAAAAAAGCTAAAGAAGCAGCACCATTTAAGTTAAAATGGTATCCCTGGATACCCCTGTCCTACTTGACAGTAACGGTAGCCTTTGTCTTGAACACAGCCTGGAACCTGCGTGCAGAATCACTTGCAGGGATCGTTATATTACTGGCGGGATTCCCTTGCTATTGGTGGTTTTATAATAAAAAACAACAATAAAAAAAGCCGGAAATTATTCCGGCTTTCTTTCATCGGGATTAACCATTACCCATATACGATTGTTTTCATATGGGACAGGATTGATTATCTTAATTCTCAGCCATCAATATTGAATGGCGATTTTCATCGTAATACTGATTATATTAACCACATTTATAGTGATTATACCTTTAAGACGCAATATGCATATCCTGGTCACATGTGATAGTTACAAAGATTGTCTTACAGCAGATTCAGTCGGTGATTCTATCATTGAAGGAATTAATAAGGTATCTGATGATTTAAATGTTACACACATTCCTATTGCTGATGGCGGAGAGGGTAGTTTGCAGGCAATTCAATCATATTTATCACTTCAATCGATCAATTGTAATACCCTTGATCCACTGCTAAGACCTATTGAATCTGAATATCTCTTAGATTATGAAAATAGTAGGGCCTACATCGAGATGGCACGAGCATCAGGATTGGAACTCTTAGAGAAGATGGAAAGAAACTGTATGGAAACAAGTTCTTATGGGACCGGGATGATGATTAAAGATGCTATGGATCGTGGTGCCAATGAAGTTGTCCTTTTTATTGGTGGGTCAGCCACGTCAGATATGGGAATCGGTATGGCGGCAGCATTGGGTATAAATTTCTACGATGAAAATGAAAATGTACTCACTCATCCTGTGGGTAAAGATCTGAATAGCATAGTAAAGGTTGAAGGGATAAGAGCAGTGAAAAACCTCAATTGTTTACTGGCATGCGATGTAGATAATCCGTTATACGGGCCTAATGGAGCAAGTTTTACTTACGGACCCCAGAAAGGAGCGACTCCGGATGATGTAACCTTTCTTGATGAAGGGATGATGCGACTCAATAAGATCTTTCATACATCTACCGGTAGGGATTATGCTTTTGCAAATGGTGCCGGTGCCGCCGGTGGAATAGGTGCGATGGCTATGTATGCCTTTAATACAAAAGTTGTAAATGGTGCGACTTTTATGATAGATTGTCTTGAGATAGATCGACATGTCTGTAAAGTAGATTTAGTCATCACCGGTGAAGGAAAAATGGATGATCAGACCATTCAGGGAAAATTGATTAATGGAATCAGTAAATTAACCAGGAAGTACAAGAAAAAATTGGTAGTAGTTTGTGGGATTATTACCTTAGAAGAGGAGAGCAGAAAACTAATGGGGATCACTGAGAGTTACTCTCTTTCTCATATTTCAGACCATGCTCCATATACTCCGGAAAGCACAAAAGCTCTGCTTCAGAAATTGGGTAGAAAAATTGCCGAAAAATACAGTATTAATTAAATGATAAAAGGAGAGATATTTGAGAAGTATATACACCGAATTGAGGGAAGAGAAGATCTTTCATCAGATCAGAAAGTGAAAGCATATTACCGATTGTTTACGCTGATTCTTGAGGACTTGAGTGATGATGATAATATCAATTTCACAAGTTTGTTTTCAAGAATTGCCTTCGTTGGGGCAAAGGAACGTATTGAAGGAAGGTTTTTATATCTGATGCACACTTTGCGTCGCAATCATGAAAATGATCAATCCTCACATGAGAATCAAACACAGATACTGCAACTTTCAAGGTATATATGTCATGAACTTCTCAGGTCTACTTATCAATCCAGATTATCCAACCCTGAAGATGCAGCAGAAGTATATCGCATGTTCAGAAGTTCTTCACCGGACGTCGTTTCATTTTCTCCGATAATAAGGGGATTGATCGTATCTTTTGATACTGAGAAAAAACAATTTTCATTCATTAATGAATCAGAAGGTGTTGAAGAAATTAAAGTCACTTATGATGTTGCTCATAAAAATGAAATCTTCACTCCTTCTTTGCATAAATTGATGAAATCGATTCCTCTTCCCATTCACATCAATCTGATTGATGTTGAGCATTTAGAAGATGGAAGCTTATTGCCCAGGGCATTTGTTGTTGAGCCTGATTATTTAATCGATGTTACTTCCATTGCTAATACATTTAAGTACTATGGTACAGAGCCTTTAGAG